>CALZBV010000005.1 GCA_945622055.1 uncultured Clostridia bacterium | reverse complement strand
GAGAAATGGACGATATTCCGGAAAGCTATTTTCGGAATGAGGTGCATAAGCTCGATATGTACAAGAGGATTTCTATGCTTGAGACGGAGGAGGAGCTTTCGGAGCTTCTGGATGAGCTTTTGGACCGGTTCGGAAATGTTCCGACCAGCGTACAGAAGCTGTTGCAGGTTGCGCTGATTAAGGCTGTTGCACATTCCGCGCAGGTTTCCTGTGTGAGCCTTAAGGGCGGTGAGGTAAAGCTTTCGTGGGTGCCTGCGACAACCGTCAATACCGGGAAAATTGAAGAATTTTTAGACTGCCATAAGGGTCAGCTCTCATTTTCGGCAGCGAAGGGAGCACAGTTTGTATATAAGCTGAATGCGGTACGTGGGAAGAGCGGTGCACGGATTGATATCTGGGCAGCATTTGTTGAAATCAAATCGTTGTTGTATGAAATGAAGGAAAAGCTGGGATGACTGCCGGAGAACGATAAGTCCGGTGACAGAAAGGAATGTGCGGATGAGAAGAAACAAAAAATGGATTGCAGTCGGACTGGTGATGCTTATGGCAGCTGCCGGATTTCCGGGCTGCAAAAAAGGAGGAGGAAAGCTTCCACCTGCACCGACGGGGGCACTGAATAATGAATCCTATATGGGTGATGCAGCGGTGACGGTAAATGGTGACAGTGTAAGCTACCGTGAGGCGATGCTGTATTTGCAGACCGCCAGACAGGAATACGAGGGTGCTTACGGAAGTGAAATCTGGCAGTACACATTAAATGCAGACGGAAGCAGTCTCGGCGAGTGGGTCAAGGACCAGACGCTGGAAAAAATCGTCTATATCAAGGTAGTATGCTCGGAGGCGAAAAAGCGCGGAATTGAGCTGGACAGCGAAGAAAGGAGTATCGTTGCCCAGCGCACTGAGGATTACATGAAAAAAGCAGAGTACAGCGCACTTTCCCTTTACGGAATTGCGCGTAAGGACGTGGAAAATGTTTACACGGACAATGCTCTGGCACAAAAGCTGTATGATACGGTTACGTTGAATGTGGATACGGACATAACGGATGCAGAGGCAGAGCAAAAGCATATCCAGAGCATGATGCTGAAAAATTACCATGAGGATGAACTCGGAAACCGCTCTGCACTGACGGTTTTAGAGCTGATTGCGACACTGGACCGGTTTGACGCCCTCTTTGAAGAGGCAAAGACAACAAAGGACTTTTATTCACTGGCGTTTGCAAACACAGAGGACAAGACGCTGTTGGACCAGTGGGTCGGAGAAGGCGAGCTTCCGGAAGAATTTGCGGCCGCCTATGGGCTGAAAACCGGAGAAGCCATGCAGATTAAGGCAGAAAACGGCTATTACATCTTTTACTGTGCCTCGGATTATGATGAGGAGGCGATACGTGCCAAAAAGGAGGAGCTGATTGCACTCAGACAGGAAAAAGCCTTTGATGAGGTTTATGACACCTGGCGTGCGGAGGCAACGGTGGAAATCAACGAAGAGCTTTGGAAAGCAATTGGCTTTGACATGGATGCCAAGGGCTGAAAAGGCTTTTATTATCCATTCTTTTTGAGGGATGGTTTTGCTGTAAGAATGCTCCCTTCCACAACGGAAAAACAGGAAATAACAGGAAAGAACAAAAGAAATACAAAAAATTGTACAAAAAAAGTGCGAAAAAGGATTGCAAAATTGTATATTGTGGTGTATAATAGCCTTGCAACAATGTGATGACATTTATCGGATTTACTGCCAAATTTTACAAGAATCGAAGTAAATCAGTATAAATTGTCAGTCAATACATAAGACCCGATGAGGTCTCATAACATGGTAATGTAGGAAGTCTACATTATAAATTTCTATTAACTCATTAAGAGGAGGGCAAATTTTTATGAGAAAGAAATTTACGGTTGCTGCTCTGTGTGCAGCTATGGTAATTGGTTCCTTCGCTGGTTGCGGCAAGAAGGAAGCAGGCGGTGACAAGGTAATCAATGTTATGTCGTTTACCGAAGAGATTCCGAACATGGTTCAGGAGTATCTTGACAAGCACCCGGAACTTGGCTACAAGATGAAGAAGACCGTCGTTGCAACGACCAACGGTGAGTATCAGCCGGCTCTTGACGAAATGTTAAAGAGCAAGGATTCTGCTCCGGATATCTACGGCTTAGAGGCAGCTTTCGTTCTGAAGTATACGCAGGGTGATGCAGCTGGTTTCGCAGCAACCTATGACAGCCTTGGCATTAAGACTGAGGAAAGCCTTAAGGCAGCAGAGATTGCTACTTATGCTTCTGAGATCGGTACCAGACCGGCTGACGGCAAGGTTGTTGCTCTTCCGTATCAGGCAACCGGCGGATGCTTTATTTATCGTCGTTCCCTCGCAAAGGATACCTGGGGAACCGATGACCCGGCTACCATTCAGACTAAGATCGGTGGCGGTTCCGGAAACTGGGATCAGTTCTGGGTAGCTGCAGAACAGTTAAAGGCTAAGGGCTATGGTATCGTTTCCGGTGACGGTGATATCTGGCACGCAATTGAGAACAGCTCCGATTCTGCATGGGTTGTAGACGGCAAGCTCAACATTGACCCGAAGAGAGAAGAGTTCCTTGATATTTCCAAGAAGTTAAAGGACAATGGCTGGCACAACGAGACGCAGGACTGGCAGGACGGCTGGTTCGCAGACATGAAGGGTGAGGGCCCGCAGCCGATTTTCGGTTTCTTTGGTCCGGCTTGGTTAATCAACTACACCATGGGTGATAACTGTGGTGACAACAAGGATACCCCGGAGCATGAGGGAACCTATGGTGATTGGGCAGTATGTAACTCCCCGGTTGGTTTCTGTTGGGGTGGTACCTACCTTGCTTCTGCAAAGAGCGCTGTTGATAAGATGAGCGATGAGAAGAAGACTGTAGTTGCAGATATCATTAAGTGGGTTACTCTTGATACCGACGAGAACAGCTTACAGTATCAGTGGGCTAACGGCACCTTCGGTGGTGGCGATGGCAGCACCAAGGATACCGTTGCTTCCGGTGTTGTAATGAAGAAGTCTGACGGTGCTACCGGCTTCCTTGCTGGACAGAACATGTTCGAGTACTTCGTTCCGGCTGGTGACTACGCTACCGGTAGAAACATGACCCAGTACGATGAGACCATCAACCAGTGCTGGAGAGAAGCAGTACGTGCTTACGTTGCAGGTGATGTAGACCGTGCCGGTGCAATTGATAAGTTCAAGGCTGATGTTAAGTCTAAGATCAACATTACGGTTGAGTAATTGACAAAGATATTGAATAGAAGGGCGGACGGGTTTTCCGTCTGCCCTTTTTCTAATCAAAACATGGAAACATTGGATACGAGTCTCTTATGATTTCGCGTTGGAGGTAGTGCTTTGAAAAAGAAAAAAGGAGTTAGTTATGCAAAGTGGGGGTATATCTTTGCACTTCCGTTCTGCATTGCATACCTGATATTTATGATATATCCGATTTTCAATACATTTACAATCGGATTTACGAACATGACTGACCAAGTGCAGATGCAGATTGCACAGGATAAAATGATAGGAATCGAACCGACGGTACAGGTCGAGGTTCTTGAGAATCCTATGGAAAACTATCAGTTTGTCCTTTCGGACCCGAACTTCTGGAGCAGTCTGAAGAATACCTGTATCATTTGGGGAGTAAACTTTGTTCCTCAGATTTTACTGGCTCTTGCACTGGCAGTATTGTTTACCAGTAACCGCAGTAAGATTCGCGGTAAGGGTGCATTTAAAGTATTGTTCTATATGCCGAACATCATTACTGCGGCTACCATTGCAATGCTTTTTACAAAGTTGTTTGACTATAACAAGGGCCCGGTGAATGATATACTCAGAATGCTGGGAGTCATTGATGAGAATATAAACTTCTTCTCGATGAAGGGTGCTTCTCGTGCCATTGTTGCGTTTGTTCAGTTCTGGATGTGGTATGGTTATACGATGATCATTTTGATTTCCGGTATCCTTGGTATCAGCCCGGAGCTGTTCGAGGCAGCAGATATCGACGGTGCAAACGGCTGGCAGAAGTTCTTTTACGTTACGCTCCCGAACTTAAAGTCCATTATGCTGTTTACCCTTGTAACCAGTATGATCGGTGGTATGACGATGTTCGATATTCCGTTTATGATCGGTGGTCAGGGCGGTATCAAGGGACATATTCGTACGCTTAGTGTATACATCTTCGAAATGTCCTTTACAGGCGGAAAGCTGTACAATCGTGCATCGGCAGCAAGTATGCTGGTATTCATCATGATTGCAATCATGGCTGCAGTTATCTTCTTTATGCTTCGTGATAAGGATGAAGCCGCTCGTCATAAGATTGAAAAAGCTCAGACCAAGGCATACAAGAAGGCTTTAAAGGAACAGAAGGCTAAGGGAGGTGTGCAGTAATGGGTAAGAAAAGCACAGGTTCAAAGATTGCACATTTTTTCATTTATGTGGTTCTTATTCTGCTTGCAGTAATGAGTATTTTGCCGTTCTGGGTTATGTTTATGAACGCAACCCGTTCCACACCGGAGATTAATGCCAACGCACTTGGCTTACTTCCGTCCAAATATCTGTGGTACAACAAGAGTGTATTTGACGGAAAGTCCTTCGATGCAATGACCGGATTTATCAACTCCATGATTATTTCTGCCGGTGCTACCGCACTTGCGGTATACTTCTCTTCCATGACGGCGTATTCGATTGTAGCCTACAGATGGAAGCTTAGAAGACCATTCTTTACATTTATCATGGCAGTACTTATGATTCCGTCCCAGATTATTTCCATTGGTTTCTACCAGATGATGTATTCTGTCGGAATGAATAACAATTTCCTGCCGCTTATTATTCCGTCGATTGCTTCTCCGGCAGTAGTCTTCTATATGAAGCAGTACATGGAGCCGGCGCTGCCGCTTGAGATTGTTGAGGCTGCCCGTATCGACGGTGCGGGTGAGTTCTTTACCTTCAACCGTATCGTTATTCCGATTATGAAGCCGGCGATTGCAACTCAGGCGATTTTCGCTTTCGTAAATAAGTGGAATGAACTTTTTATTCCGTCCGTATTGTTGACAGACTCCAAGAAATATACCATGCCGATGATGGTAAGCTTATTAAAGGGTGACCTTTATAAGGTAGAGTACGGTTCCATTTACCTGGGCCTGTCCCTTACCGTATTACCGCTCTTTATCGTGTATTTCCTGTTATCGAAGTACATTATTGCAGGTGTCGCACTTGGTTCTGTAAAGGGTTAATCATTTTTCTGTTGGAAAGGGCTGCGCAATTTTGCGCGGTCCTTTTTGCATTATAAAACGACACACGAGAAAAGGAATGTGTCGTTTTCCAAAAAAAGTACTTGATTTTTTTATAAAATAGTGTTATAGTTCGAATAGAACAGATAGAAAAAGAAAAAGAGAGGAGCGTTGCACTATGAATATCAATAAGTTTACACAGAAATCAATGCAGGCGGTCCAGGAGTGTGAGAAAATCGCGTATGACTATGGTCATCAGGAGCTCGCGCAGGAGCATTTGCTTTATGCGCTGATGCAGGATACGGAAGGCCTGCTTCCGAAGCTGATGACGAAGATGGAGATAGCGCCTGAGGTGTTTACGGCACAGCTTTCCGGCCTTTTGGCAAAGCGGCCGAAGGTAAGCGGTGCTGCACAGGTATATGTTGGCAATGATTTAAATAAGGCACTGATTTATGCGGAGGACGAGGCGAAGGCCATGGGGGATTCCTATGTGTCTGTGGAGCACCTGTTCCTTGCAGTGCTAAAGAACCCGTCCCGTGAGGTAAAGGAGCTTCTGAACCAGTTTCAGATTACGAGAGAGCGTTTCTTACAGGCACTTGCGACAGTAAGAGGTAACCAGCAGGTAACCTCGGACAACCCGGAGGCAACGTATGACACTCTGGAAAAGTACGGCTATGATTTGGTGGAGCGTGCGAGAAACCAGAAGCTCGACCCGGTCATTGGTCGTGACAGTGAGATTCGAAATGTGATTCGTATTCTGTCCAGAAAAACGAAGAACAATCCGGTGTTAATCGGTGAGCCGGGTGTCGGAAAAACTGCTGTTGTCGAGGGACTGGCACAGCGTATTGTGCGTGGTGATGTTCCGGAGAGTCTGAAGGATAAGAATTTGTTTGCGCTCGATATGGGTGCGCTGGTTGCCGGTGCGAAATACCGTGGAGAATTCGAGGAACGTCTGAAGGCTGTACTTGAGGAAGTAAAGAAAAGTGACGGAAAGATTATTCTGTTTATCGATGAGCTGCACACAATTGTCGGTGCCGGTAAGACCGATGGTGCAATGGATGCAGGAAATATGTTAAAGCCGATGCTTGCGCGGGGTGAGCTGCATTGTATTGGTGCTACAACACTGAATGAGTACCGTATGTATATCGAGAAGGATGCAGCGCTTGAGCGCCGGTTCCAGCCGGTCATGGTCGAGGAGCCGACGGTCGAGGATACAATTTCCATATTGCGTGGACTGAAGGAACGCTATGAGGTGTTCCATGGTGTAAGAATCAATGACTCTGCGCTTGTTTCGGCAGCGGTACTTTCGAACCGTTACATCTCGGACCGGTTCCTTCCGGACAAGGCAATTGATCTGGTTGATGAAGCATGTGCTTTGATTAAGACAGAGCTGAATTCACTTCCGACGGAGCTGGATGATGTGAAACGTCACATTATGCAGATGGAAATTGAGGAAGCTGCGCTGAAAAAAGAGGATGACCGTGCAAGTAAGGAAAGACTTGAGGAGCTGCAACGCGAGCTTGCAGAGGAGCGTTCCTCCTTTGCGGAGGCAAAGGCAAAATGGGACAACGAAAAGGCTTCCGTGGAGCGCCTGCAAAAGCTGAAGGAGCAGATTGAAGAACTGAACGGAGAGATTGCAAAGGCAGAGCGTGAATATGATTTGAACAAAGCAGCCGAATTAAAGTACGGTCGTCTGCCGGAGCTTAAGAAAGCTCTGGAGAATGAGGAGGCACGTGTAGCGGCAGAGGGACACACACTGGTGCATGAGAGTGTCAGCGAGGAGGAGATAGCCAAAATCGTTTCCCGTTGGACCGGAATTCCGGTTGCGAAGCTTACTGAGAGCGAGCGGAACAAGACACTTCATCTGGACGAGGAGCTGCATCGCCGTGTCGTAGGACAGGACGAGGGGGTACGCAAGGTTTCAGATGCAATTCTTCGTGCAAAAGCGGGAATCAAAGACCCGACGAAGCCGATTGGCTCGTTTCTGTTCCTTGGTCCGACCGGTGTCGGTAAAACAGAGCTTGCAAAGGCTCTGGCAGCTGCACTCTTTGATAACGAGGCAAACATGGTCCGTATCGATATGAGTGAGTATATGGAGAAATACTCGGTATCCCGTCTGATTGGAGCGCCTCCGGGATATGTAGGTTATGAGGAGGGTGGTCAGCTTACCGAGGCAGTGCGCAGAAAACCGTATTCGGTGGTGTTGTTTGATGAGATTGAGAAGGCGCATCCGGATGTGTTCAATGTGCTGCTGCAGGTACTCGACGACGGACGGATTACGGATTCCCAGGGACGGACGGTTGATTTTAAGAATACGATTCTGATTATGACATCTAACATCGGTTCGCAGTATCTGCTTGACGGAATCGGTGCAGACGGTGAAATCGAAGGCGCTGCAAGGGAAGCGGTAAATGCGGAGCTTCGTGCACATTTCCGTCCGGAGTTTCTGAATCGTCTGGATGAGATTATTTTCTTCAAGCCGTTAACGAAGGACAACATCGGTGGTATTGTTGAGCTTCTGCTTGCGGATTTGAATCGCCGTCTCGCGGACCGCAACATTACCATTCGTCTGACGGACGCGGCGCGGACCTATGTTATCGAGCAGGCGTACGACCCGGTTTATGGTGCAAGACCGCTAAAGCGGTATCTGCAAAAATATGTAGAAACATTAAGCGCACGGCTGATTCTTTCCGATGAGGTGGACGAGGATGGTGTCATCACAATTGACGTCGGGGAAAACGGTCTGATTGCAAGAGCAGGCAGATAATTCATGGTCAGACAGTTCATAATAGGTAGAATAAAACAGGTCAGGATAAACAAGTCCTGACTTGTTTTTTTTATGCAATATGGTACAATAAAAATGATTCATATTCTATCACGAGGAAGTGGTGCATAAGTGAAACGGTAAACAAATGTGCAAAAGATGCCGGAATAGTGTTTGGGATTCTCAGTAAAACCGGTGTCTGTTGAAGCTGGAAAGGGAGACGTAAATGGACTATTTGGAACGAATTGAACAGCTGGAAAAACAAATCAATGCGCTAACGGGTGAGCTTTCGGAGCTGAAAACGGCGCTGCTTGCGCAAAAGCAGGTGCAGGAGCCTTTCGGGAAGCCGGAGCCGACGGTATCCAAAACCGCAAAACCGGTGCAGGAGCCGTTTGAAACACTGGAGCCGATGGTATCCAAAACCGTAAAACAGGTACAGGAGCAGAAACCGGTAACAGAGGCTGTTGTACCGCAAAAGCAGACAGTAAGCCGACCGCAGATGTCAAAGGTGGAAGCCTCTACCCAAAAGCCTGTCAAAGAAAAGCTTTCGTTAGAGGAAAAGCTGGGTGGAAAGCTTATGGGTATGGTTGCTGCTGTATTGGTATTCATCGGATTGATTTTGTTTGGTACGATTGTATACGAATCGCTCGGGGATGCGGCACGGGTTTCTCTTTTGTTTTTGGTCAGCGGGGTTCTTCTTGCGGGCGGTGTAGTACTTCAGAAAAAGAAGTCGAGCTGGTTTTCTCTGTCTTTGACCGGCTGTGGATTTGGTGCGCTCTATTTGACACTGTTTATGACAAAAGCAGTATTTGGATTGATTTCGACAGAGCTTCTCTATGGACTTTTGTTCTTCTGGTTCATCGGAATCGGTTTGTTTGTATGGAAATACCATTCTCAGGTAGTTGCATTTCTCGGATTGCTCGGAATTTCGATGTCCGTTGTCTTTGGCGCATTGTATCTGGAAGAAGGGTATCAGTATCTGTTCCTTGTTATTTATTATATCGTGATGTCTGTACTGTATTTGTGGATGATTCTTGGGAGATTCCTGCCACAGACGGAGCGTGAACGGTATCCGAAGCTGTTTCTTGCTGCAATGCTGTTTCAGGTGATTCAGGCGCTGGTGCTGGCATCCAGGTTTGAAAAATGGTATGAAATGCCGGAGTTGTTTGGCTCCGGACTTCTGATTAGTATTCTGCTCAGTATTTATGTGACTGCACTTCCTGTAGTTTACCATTTGAGAGACCATAAGGTAACCGGACTTCCGCTGTATCGTTCCGTTTCGCTTTTAAAAGCAGATACGCCGGAAGAGCAGCATCGAAAAATGAACCGCGAATTCAGCTGGATTATCTTTGGTTGGTACCAGGTACTTTCCGGGTGCGTATTTGGTCTGCTTTGGAGCACGTTGTTTTCGGAAGCAGAGATGACAGCGTTTATCTTATACTTTGTGTTCTCATGTCTGGTATGGCTTGCTACGGAACTGCTTGGTATCAGCGGTTCGGAAGGCTTTGCTCCTGCGGTTGCGATGACTGTAATGACAATGCTTTACGGCAGCGAGGTAGAAGGTGCGGTTACGTTGTTCTTTTTCTGGGTGCTTGCGGGAATTCTGCTTTCTGCCGGATTTTTCGGCAACGCCCGCAAAAACGGAATTACGGAATACGGGAAGCTTCCGGAAAAGCTGTTAGCACTTGGGGTGATGGTCTATACCTTTATCAGAAGTGATTCTTATGAGATGCCGGACTATGCAGTTACAGTTTCCTTTGTATGCAGTATCCTCCTTCTGATGGTGTTGTTTGCGTTCCTGTTTTTGAGCACAAAGCCCGAGTTCTCCGTTTTATATCAGCAAAAGCATCCGGATGGCGTAAAATGCGTGGCATATCTTTGCCTTTTGTTCATTCTTGCGGTATTCCTTGGCTGGAAGCTGCCGGAGCGGGAGCCGTTCAGGGGGGTCTGCAGGCTTGCTGCAATCGTCCTGAGTCTTACGATAGTCAACGGTGCATGTAATTATAGCAGTTTTTGTAAAAAACTGAGTGCCCCGGGTCAAGAGGATAATAGGATGCGCTTCTTTGTCTTTGGCATTAATCAGGGACTTTGGATTCTGGGCATGATGCTGCTTCATGCGGATGTTCTCCCGCGGCATCCGGGATATTTTGTCCTGCTTCTGTTACAGACACTGTTCCTTTGTGTAACAGGTCTGAAGCGGTTCTGCGAACGCATGACGGATAAAACCTTTCTTGGCATCTATCTTGGAGTGAGAGTTACGCTTTATGTCCTGGTGGTTCTGACGGTAATCCGTGACATACCGGGCTTTGTTATCAGCTGTGTGCTGATTTTGATTGCACTTGCTGCAATTATCATCGGATTTAAGCTAAAGCTGACCTCACTTCGTCTGTATGGACTGGTGCTTACGATGCTTGCCGTACTGAAGCTGATGATGATTGACGTTCGGCATGAAAATTCGCTGGAAACCGTGGGGTGCTTTTTGATTGCCGGTATTTTGTGCTTCTGCATTAACCTGGTCTACAATAAGGTAAAGCGATATGTAGAAGAGCAGTAAAGCAGAGAACAATAATGCATTTGCGGTAATTGGGATCCGGAACGGGAAGCGGAATTTCCTTTTTTTCGGAAAATTGTAAAATAATACTTGACAAAACAATAAGGTGTACATATACTGTATATATGAACATACACAGTATATGTACGGAACGCCGGACGTGAAACCATGGAGCACAGAGGCGTAAGAACAAAGAGAGGAGTTTGGATATGATTGAAATTAAAAATTTAACCAAGGTTTATAAGCTAAGTAAAAAGAAAATGCAGGAGCTTAAAACGAAGGAAACAATCAAGCGTGCAGCAGATAACATTTCTCTGACCGCGAGACCGGGTGAGATTTACGGATTACTCGGACCGAACGGTGCAGGAAAGACGACCACCCTTCGCTGCGTGGCAACGCTGTTAAAGCCGAGTGAGGGAAGCGTAAGCGTCTGTGGCTATGACACCATAACACAGGGCGAGGAGGTTCGAAAGAACATCTGCCTTCTGACCAATGAGATTAAGCTTGACCCGCACTTTTCTCCGAAGTACATGTTCCAGTTTTTCGGGAAGCTGCACGGGGTTGACGATGAAACGATTGAGAAGCGCCGCAAGGAGCTGTTTGATTACTTCGGGATTTCCGAGTTTGAAAATAAGAAAATCGAGGAGCTGTCCACCGGTATGAAGCAGAAGGCCTCGATTGCTGTCAGTCTGGTGCATGATCCGAAGGTTGTCATCTTCGATGAACCGACGAGCGGACTGGATATCATTACCGCAAGAAACGTGACTGACCTTCTGTTAAAGCTTCGGGACGAGGGCAAGCTGGTCATCATTTCCACGCACATTATGTCCGAGGCAGAAAAGCTTTGTGACAGAATCGGCGTAATTATCGATGGTAAAAAGGTAATTGAGGGAACTCTGAATGAGATTTTGGAAGCAACACAGGCAAAGGACTTAGAGGATGCATTCTTCGATCTCTACAAGGAGCATCATAAGGAGGAAAAATAAATGAAAGAAATATTTAAAAAAGAAATGGTGCGCGTACTTGGCGACAAAAAGATGATTTTCAGCATGTTTATTCTTCCGGCGATTATGGTAATCGGTATTTATGCCCTGCTGGGGCAGCTGATGAGCGGAATGATCAGTGATGTGGAAGAGCACGAGAGCATTGTATATATCCAGAATGCACCGGAGGGAATGCAGGCACTGGTTGATGCAGTGAAGTATAACGAAAATGCAAAGATTACTTATTTGAACGATGGGGACAGTGTGACGGAATATAAGGACCAGATCCTTTCCGGTGAGGTTGACCTTTTGGTGGTATTTGAAAAGGATTTCCTTGAAAAATTTGCGTCCTATCAGAACGCAGGAGATGCAATTCCGTCGGTTACGGTTTCCTATAACTCGACCGAGAATTACTCCTCAGCTGCCAATTCGAAGTTCTGCAGTACGGTTCTTGCCGCTATGGAGGCCCAGCTTCTGCAGACCCGTTTCAATGACCTTGAGAGTCTGCAGGTGTTTGAAACGAAGGAAGACCTGATTCAGAACGAGGATAAGGCAAACGGCCAGTTCCTTGCAATGATGCTTCCATACCTGATTACCTTCATGCTGTTCTCCAGTGCAATGGGACTTTGTGTGGACGCCGTTGCCGGTGAGAAGGAGCGCGGAACGATGGCAAGTATGCTGATTACACCGGTAAAGCGTACCGGCATTATCTCCGGCAAGATTCTTGCTCTTTCGCTTCTGTCCCTGATTTCTTCTGCGGTCTATGCAGTATCGATGCTTGTTTCCATGCCGAGCATGATGAAGACTATGGCAGGTGCGGACGGAGACGCCCTTTCGAACTTTTCGGTATCTCCGCTTCAGGTAATTGAGCTGCTGGCCCTGATGGCAAGTCTGGTATTGATTTATGTTGCGCTTCTCTGCTTTATCTCTGCTTTTGCAAGAAACACAAAGGAAGCACAGACCTTTGTAATGCCGGTTTACATGGTAGTTCTGATTGCAGGTATGATGACGATGTTCAGCAGCGGAATGAAGACCCCGATTTTCAACTACGCAATTCCGGTATACGGAACGGCGCTTTCCATTCAGGGAATTATGACCAATGAGCTTTCACTGGTTCAGTTCGGTCTTTCCGCAGCAAGCAATCTTGTATGCAGTTTGATTTTTGTAATCCTTGTAGTAAAGGCATTTAACAGCGAAAAGATTATGCTGAATGCATAAGAGAATTCCATACAGATGAGTTAATAGAAAAAGAAAGAGACATCCTATCAATCCGATGACAGGATGCCTTTTTCTTTTGCATTAATCCCGGTTTCCGGGGAAAAAGGAAACCGTAAGATGTGTGTTTTCATCTGCACTGTCGCGCAGGACGGCAAGAAAGCCTTCCCCGTATGCATCCAGACAGTGAAGGATGCGGTCCGTGTGAATAACGTCCAGATGAACATCCTCGGAAAGCTCGGTCAGGCAGTCATGCAGTGCATCCAGATTATTGCCGTAGTATTCCGGAAGCGTAAGCTTTCGCACCAGATACCGGTGCAGCACCTCCTTTGAGGTCATTTTATTTCCGTTCAGTGTAATCGAATTTGTCATAGGGTTCTCCGCTAATAAAGTTTCGTAAAGGTTTCGTAGTGATCGTCCGTGTAATAAATCAAGCCATCATTGGAAAACAGGATGCGTTCCGCACCACGGCGGCCGCCCTGATAATTGATGTCACATTCATACCATTTTCGCCCGCTTTTCTTCGGAAGCTTACCCTCGTAGTTGCCAAAGTAGTCACCACCGATGCTCATATGGTCGGTAACGTCCCAGAGATTTCCTTTGCTGCTGACCCAGCCAAGTGCTTCTGCCTCCTTCTTGGTAATGAAGTTTCCCGGAAGCTTGTGATAGGTGTGCAGATACAGTGCAACCTCATCCTTCGAGGTATAGGAGCCATTCTCGTCAATTGCCGGGGCTGGGGTCGGTGTCGGAGCCTTGGTCGGCTTCGGAGTGGCGGTCGGTTCCGGGGCAGGAGTAGCTGTCGGGGCTGACGTAGGAGTGGCGGTCGGTTCCGGAGTAGGAGTAGCTGTCGGGGCTGACGTAGGAGTGGCGGTCGGCTCCAGGGTAGGAGTAGCTGTCGGGGCTGACGTAGGTGTGGCGGTCGGTTCCGGGGTAGGAGTTGCCGTCGGGGCCGATGTAGGTGTGACGGTCGGCTCCGGGGTAGGTGTTGCCGTCGGTGTTATGCCCGGAGTGACAGTGACCTCCCCGGTTATCGTCGGTTGGGCTTCTTCGGTTGGCGAAAGCGCTTCCGTCGGCTTTGGCGTGGCTGTGAGCTCTGTACCGGAACTGCTGCCCGTAAATAATCCGATTGTTTCCGAAAGACTTCTTCCGGAAATAAGTGCGAAAAGAAGAACAACAATGACGGAAACAATGGATAAAATTGTTTTTTTCTGTTTTGGCGTAAGCTGTTTCATAATGCCTCCTTTGAAATTACTTCATCAGCTCAGTATAGCACAGGTGCGGATATCTGTCAAAGACGGACAAAAAGGGAACAGGGAACTGCCGGGTTACTGGGAAAACTGCCAAATTATAGTAAGTTTGCGGGGAATGGTAGAAAATTGTGTTATTTTATGCTATAATGGAAAGAGAGTTTTTTGCAGACATGTCTGTAAGAGACCTTAGGAATTGGTAGTATCGTGATGCGCGAATGAAAGTGTTTCCTCGCCGGGGAAGGGAGGAAGGTTATTTGAAACAATTGAGTCATACTGATTTTCGACGAAGAATATTCAATATATTTGTGCTAAGCGGAGGAATTTCCAACGTCATTGGATCTGTTGCAAATGCAATTTTGTTCGGGTTCAGTGTTCCGACGGTCTGCTGTATCATCTGCACATTTCTGATTTTTCTTGGTTATTTTATCGAAAAAAAGACAAGATATACACAAGCCTGCGTGCTGACGCTGCTTGCTATATTATGTCTGACAGAATTTCCCGTGCTGGTGTATGAATATGGGAGAAGCTGTCTGCCGTATATGCTGATTGGTGTCGTTTGTCTGGCGATTTTTGTTCCGGGAAGAGCAAAGTTTCCTGTCTGCTTCGGAACACTGCTTATGGATGCAGGGTTTATTGTGTATGCCTCGTTTTACTCCACAAGCCTGGACCGCGCAGCTGAGAAGGACATGCTGGGAGCGACGGTCTGTACGTTTTTGATTGCCGGGGTTAATCTGACGTTTACGATAAATCTTCTTGTGGGGAATTATGAGAAGCGGCATCTGGAGCGTGATGTACTGACCGGGGAACTGAACCGCAGCGGTTTTGTACAGAATGTACAGCAGCGACTCACGCAAAAGTCAAAAACGACAGAGTATGCGATACTTTTCCTGAATTTAAAGGGCTTTAAAGTTATCAATGAGCTGTTTTCCCAATCGGGCGGAGATGAACTTTTACGGAGCATTCCGGGCCGGCTGGCGAAATCCTTCCTGCAGCCGGAGGTTATTGCAAGACTGGAAGGGGACCATTTTGTCTGTCTGATTCGCAAAGAATGTTTGAATCTTGCAAAGCTTGGACGTTTTGCGCGTATGAAATATGAATTTTCCGGCAAACAGTTTAGTGTGCTGCTGCGCTGCGGTATTTATGAAATCACGGATCCTTCTGCAGATGTCGGTCTGATGTGTGACCGCGCAAAGCTTGCGGAGAAGTACATTCAGGATGAATACAACCAGCCGTATGCGGTATTTCGTGAGGAGATGGCGGCGGACTATGTTTCCAATGCGGAGCTGATTGAGGGGGCAAAGGCAGCGCTGAAAAATTCGGAATTCCGTGTGTTCTATCAGCCGGTTTATGATGCGGTAACAGAAAAACCGGTATCTGCAGAGGCACTGGTGCGCTGGAAGCATCCGGAGCATGGAATGATTTCCCCGGGACGTTTTGTTCCGGTGCTTGAGGAAACAGGAATGATCTCCAAGGTGGATTTGTATGTGGAACACCATGTAAAAAAGCTGCTGGAATACCGCTATAATCGTAAGCTTCCGATTTTACCGGTTTCGGTAAATCTGTCCCGGATGGATTTTTATGACGGAAGCATGCTTCAGGAGCTGGAACGAAGCATTAAGGAGTCGCCGCTTCCAAAGCAGTATCAGCGATACGAGATAACGGAATCGGCCTGTGCAGCAATTACCGACAGCGAAAACCGGACTCTGCTGGAGCTGCGGAAAATGGAGATTCCGATTCTTCTGGATGATTTTGGAAGCGGGTATTCCTCCTTTTCCACAATCGATGAGTTTCGGTTTGACATTATCAAGATTGATATGGGATTTGTGCAAAAGCTGGAACAGAGTGAAACAACAAGGTCGATTGTAAGTGCAATTATCAGCATGGCACACAGCATCGGTGCAAGGGTTGTTGCAGAGGGTGTGGAAACAGAAGGACAGCTTGGTATTCTAAGACAGCAGGGCTGTGATTACATTCAGGGGTATTACTTCTCAAAGCCGCTTTCCCAAAAGGATTTTTGCGCGCTTTTGGATGAAAACAATGAAAAAGAAACAGAAAAGGAATAAAAGATGAGATTTGATGAAACAGAATTAAAACCGGCAATTTTACGTGCAGTGGAGGAAATGGGATTTGAGGAAATGACGCCGATTCAGGCAGCAGCAATTCCGGTGGTGCTGACGGGAAGGGACATGATTGGACAGGCACAGACCGGAACCGGTAAAACGGCGGCATTCGGGATTCCGCTGCTTCAGTGTGTGGATCCGAAGGACCGCTCACTTCAGGCACTGGTCCTCTGTCCGACCAGAGAGCTCGCTATTCAGGTGGCAGAGGAGCTTCGTAAGCTTGCCAAATTCATGCACGGTGTAAAGGTGCTTCCGATTTACGGCGGACAGGATATCAACCGCCAGATTCGCTCCTTAAAGGGCGGTGTGCAGGTAATCATCGGCACGCCGGGACGCGTGATGGACCATATGCGCCGTCATACATTGAAAATGGATTCCGTTCGTACGGTAACACTGGATGAGGCGGATGAGATGCTTAATATGGGCTTCCGCGAGGATATTGAGGTGATTTTATCGGAGCTTCCGGGGGAACGCCAGACACTTCTGTTTTCCGCAACGATGCCACAGCCGATTCTCGAACTGGCGGAGAAGTATCAGAGGGATGCGGAGCTTGTCCGTGTGGTAAAGAAGGAGCTTACGGTCCCGAAGATTGAGCAGTACTACTATGAGGTACGTCAGAAAAATAAGCCGGAGGTGCTTTCCAGACTGTTTGATTTGTATGACCCGAAGCGTGCGCTTGTTTTTTGCAACACCAAAAAGCAGGTGGATGAGCTGGTTTCCGAGCTGCAGCTGCGTGGTTATTTTGCGGAAGGGCTGCACGGCGATCTTAAGCAGCAGCAGCGTGACCGTGTCATGGAGGCGTTCCGCAACGGAAAAACGGATATTCTGGTAGCAACGGATGTTGCAGCAAGAGGCATTGACGTGGATGATGTAGAAGCAGTTTTTAATTACGATGTGCCACAGGATGATGAATACTACGTGCACCGGATTGGCAGAACCGGACGTGCGGGACGCGTGGGAACCTCCCATACACTGGTTGTTGGCCGTGAAATCTATAAGCTAAAGGATATCATGAAATACTGTAACACGAAAATTCACGTTCGCCCTGTGCCGTCGGTAAATGACATTAACGCAATTCGGGCTGAAAAGCAGATGGCGCGTGTGGATGAGCTGATTGCCGGTGGCGAGCTGACGGCTATGGCGGAGCTGATTGAAAAGCATATGGAAGAGACCGATTACACTGCAATCGAAATGGCAGCGGCACTTTTGAAAATCTCCATGGGTGAGTTTGGATTTGCGCAGCAGACCGAGGAAGGACTGGACTTTTCCGAGGGAGAGGGCCGAGAGGAGCGTACCCGTCTGTTTGTCAATGTCGGCAAAAAGGACCGGATTCGTCCGGGTGACATCGTTGGTGCAATCGCCGGAGAGAGTGGCATGCCGGGCGAGCTGATCGGTTCAATCAAAATGTATGATAATTATACCTTTGTTGAGGTTCCGGAGGAATACGCGGAGGAAGTTGTACGTGCAATGAAGAGCGTGAAAATGA
The DNA here is from genome assembly GCA_945622055.1 of uncultured Clostridia bacterium. Classification (GTDB taxonomy): domain Bacteria; phylum Bacillota; class Clostridia; order Lachnospirales; family Lachnospiraceae; genus SIG307. The sequence goes on along the minus strand of CALZBV010000005.1, from coordinate 12,205 downwards.
AGGGACGCAGCATGCACATAGAGCGCGCCAACAGCACGCCGGACGGCAGACGCGTCAGCCGTAAGGACAATAAGGACAATAAGGTTAATAAGGACAAGGAAACCTCCCGTGAGCGTAAGGCCTCCCGCACCCGTAAGGCAGAGACCGAAGCGTCTGCACGGCCGAAGAAATCCAAAAAGAAGAACTCCAATGCAAAGAGCCGCACGGATGAGTCCGGGTGGAAGTGGGAGTAGGAAGAATGAAACAGGCGTCCCGTAAGGAACGCCTGTTTCACATATTATAAGTTTATCTTAGCCGAAGTATCTCTCTAACAGACCCTTGAAAGCCTTTCCGTGTCTTGCCTCGTCACGTGCCATCTCGTGAACGGTATCGTGGATAGCATCAAGATTAGCAGCCTTTGCACGCTTTGCAAGGTCGGTCTTGCCTGCGGTAGCGCCGTTCTCTGCGTCTACACGAAGCTGCAGGTTCTTCTTGGTGGAATCGGTAACAACCTCGCCGAGGAGCTCTGCAAACTTTGCAGCGTGCTCAGCCTCTTCGAAAGCTGCCTTCTCATAGTACATACCAATCTCCGGATAACCCTCTCTGTGTGCAACACGAGCCATAGCAAGATACATACCAACCTCCGTGCACTCGCCCTCGAAGTTTGCACGAAGATCCTTTAAGATGTCCTCACTAACGCCCTGCGCAACGCCAACAACATGCTCAGCAGCCCAGGTCATCTCACCTTCCTGCTTGGTAAACTTCTCAGCCGGAGCCTTACAAATCGGACAGCTCTCCGGTGCAGAATCTCCCTCGTGAACGTAACCACATACCTGACATACATACTTTGCCATACTTAATTCTCTGTATCGGACCTGCGATACAGAATCCTCCTTTTCTAATTAATTCTAAATCAGTAATCATTACTGTTTTATTATAAAATAATTTTATCCGTTTGTCAATCGGATTTTGCATTCTTTTTCATTTGCAAGGCAATCCGGGCAAATCCCATAAAAGTAGACAGAGTGCCCGTCAATTCGTCCGCCAAAGCCCGCACCGGCAATGAGATTAATGTGCTCCAGCGGGTCTGTGACCAGGTCGGAGACTTCATGACACTGAGTGCAACGGAAGTGATAGTGTGGAGAAACCGTACCGTCAAAGCGGTCACAGTCATCACCGCAGGAAAGCCGAAGCACCTCACCCTGTCCGACCAGCTGGTTTAAGTTACGGTAAACCGTACCGAGACTGATGTTTGGAATTACCTTACGGACATGAAGATAAACCATGTCTGCCGTAGGGTGGGAGGTCGTCTGCTGAAGATACTCCAAAATAGCCTCTCGCTGTCTGCTGTGTTTCATAAATCACCTCGTAATAGTAATCATTACTAATATTTTATTACAGTAAGATTATTTTGTCAAGCAGAAAACGACAGGAGAGGAAAAAGGCAGGAAACGGCAGAGGAGAAAAAAGGCAAACGGTATTGCTACCATTTGCCTTATTATTGTGCAAAAAATGCAGAATAATTCGTAATTCCAAAAAATTACCTGTTTGCAAGAGATTTTAATTCGTCCAGCATTTTCGGGAGCCCGACAGCCATGTTGTCATCGGTAAACTGGCAGGTGCCGACCTTTTTATGACCGCCGCCGTTGTACTTTAACATCAGGCTTCCGACATCGACGGTACAGGTCTTATTTAAAATGCTGTAGCCAACCGCAGCACTGCAGCCCTTGCCGCCTCTTCCGCTGACAATCCATGCAGAAATGTTCTGCTCCGGATACATACTGTAAATCATGAAACGGTTGCCGGAATAAATCGGGTCAACGCCACGCAAATCAGAAATCAGAAGCTTTCCTTCCGTAACGGTGTGCGCCAGAACCATCTCCTTAAACTTCTCGGTCTGCTCATAGTACATTTCAATACGCTCCTTCACATCCGGAAGGGAAAGAATCTCGTCGGTCGTCATGGTGCGGCAGGCATCGATTAAAAGCTCCATGAGCTGGTAGTTGGAAATCGTGAAATTACGGAAACGGCCGAGGCCGGTGCGCGGGTCCATCAGAAAACCAATCAAAATCCAGCCACTCGGGTTCTGAATCTCGTCAATCGTAAGGTTACCGGAATCGACTTTATCTACCGCAACCATCATATCATCAAACTGAGGAAAACGCTCCCGGCCGCCGTAATACTCATAAATAATGCGTGCGCAGGACGGAGTGATACGGCTCTCACCCTTATATTTCCCTTCGAGCGAAAGACGCTCATGCTCGCTCGAATGATGGTCAAACCAGAGACCGCAGCCTTCAACAAAAGGTACATTTGCAAGGCAGTCATTCTCGTTAACCTCAATCAGACCATCCTGAAGATCCTTCGGGTGGGCAAATTTCCAGCTGTCGATAATACCTGCTTCCTTGAGTAAAGCGCCGCAGGCAAGGCCGTCGAAATCGGAACGGGTTACCAGTCTCATAAGCAAAGTCTCCTTTTCATAATTCGTAAAATAAAAAAGCCTCCGGAAAGCCTGAATCTGTGAAGAAAGGCGGAAGCTGCCGCAAGTCCGTGCGAAGCATCGGAGGGCTTTTGTGTAAGCACAGGGAAAACAGTGCTTCTTAACAAATTATACAATAAAGTTATCCATATTTCAACTATTTGAAGAAAGGAAAGTAAAAAATGCAAAAAGCCGGAAGCAGTTCTCCCGGCTTTTTATTCAGGGTGAAGGCTTTGTAATTCCTATCCCCGCAGGCTGGCGGTGGAAGGCGCCTCAGGCTTCGTGGAAAATCGTGCGTGCAAAGTGATACAGACCGTTTTTCCATACGCCGAAGTCATGCCCGCCCGGCATCGTGTAGTAAAGGTGCGGAACCCCGTGCGAAGCGAGGGTTTCATGGTACTGTTCGGCACAAACCTTTACAATCATATCTTCGGTGCCTGCACAAATCATCATGAAAATCGGTGCCGGTGCACCGTCCGGGGTACGAAGCCCGGACACCGGAAGCTGTCCCGGAAAACGAACCGGGTCTGAAGCCATAGGAAGGAGTCCCGGTGCCGGACTGAACGCACCAAAATATCCAAACGCGTCAGCCATGCGGGTACTGATGAACAGCGTCTCGCGGCCACCCATGGAAAGCCCTGCAATTGCAGTGTTTTCGCGACCGGTGCGGATGGAATAATTCGCTGCGATAAACGGCATCAGGTCGTCGCGCAGATCATTGATAAAATTATCGAACGCGTTCACATTGAACGGTCCGAAAACATCCTGCGGAACGCGGTCATCTGCTGCGGCGCGGATGTTCGGGATAACAACAATCATCTTGGCAGCTTCCTTTTTGGAAACCAGATTGCCAACAACCTCTGCCGGATTACCGCCGAGCCATTCGTCCTCCGTGCCACCGATGCCATGAAGCAGGTAGAGCACCGGATAGGTTTCTTCAGTGGAATAATCCACCGGAAGAACAACGTGGCATCTGCGCTCTGAGCCGGTTGTTTTGGAAGAATAGGTTACGGTAGTAAGCTTGTAGGACGGGGCAGCAGTGCCAAACGTATCGAAGCCGTCCGGGGTATGATAATCGAACATTTTGAACCTCCATTTCTAAGATTAGATTTCTAATTCATATAATTTACTATAACAAATCCTGGGAATAAAGTCAAGCGGAACTTAGGAAAATACAATACGAAAAGGCTCGTTTTCCTTGACAAAACAGGAAAAACAAAGTATTATAAATTAGGAGTCTAATATATTTTAGCAAAAGAATCCGTTCCGGTAAAGAACCGGAAGGAAAGGAGTTTTTATGGAAATCAGTTTATTCTCAACACTTGTTAATACCTCGGGTGCACATGCCAAGGCATGTATCTCTGAGTTTACCAAGCTGGATTTGTCTCCGGGACAGCCAAAGGTTTTGTCACGCCTTTTGAAGCAGGAGGGTTATCTTCAGAAGGAGCTTGCAGGTCTTTGCGGTGTAGAGCCGGCTACGATGACAGTGCTTTTGAATGCGATGGAAAAGAAGGGGATGATCCGTAAGGAGACCTCCCATGTTTCCGGTGGAAAACGCGCATTCCGTATTTACCTGACGGATGAGGGAAGAACACTTGCAGAAAAGGTAGACCGGATTATTCAGGAGGTACAGGAGACTGCACTTGCCGGATTTTCCGAGGAAGAGAAGGAACTTCTGGTCAGTCTGAATGCACGAATTGTGGAAAATCTCTCCAAATAAATCTTGATCTTAGAAAAGAAGGGCTAAAATGAATCGATTAAAACAGTTTGGTGTTGTATTATGTACAACACTGGTGCTTTTCGGTATGACCGGCTGTGCCGGGAATGCCGCAGGTAACGAAGCGATTACAAAGACCCCGGCGCCAACCGGGGCTGCGACACCGGAACCGTCCGCAGAACCGACCGCAGAACCAACGCCGGAACCGACTGCGACCGGGACACCTACCCCGGAGCCGACGCCGGTTGTGGTAAAGACGGAGGACGCGCAGATTCCGGCGAAGTATCTCAAGGTGAATCGTGAGGCGTCCGGAACGGTTGAGACGATTACATATACCGGTCACGATTATACGCAGGAGGATACGCCGGAGCTTGAAAAGAAGGCATATGTCTACCTTCCGGCCGGATATAGCAGGGAAAAGAAATATAACGTGCTTTACCTGATGCATGGTATTGGCGGCAGTGAGGATGAATGGGGCATGAACAACCCGTATTCCACAGTAAAAAATGTTATGGACAATCTGGCGTATTATGGTGATATTGAGCCGTTTATCGTAGTTACGCCGAATGGTAAGGCAGGCAATATGGGAGGGATTTCCGGTTTCTATGAATTCGGAAAGGAGCTTCGTAATGACCTGATTCCGTACATCGAGAGTCACTATTCCACCTACGGGGAATACGATGAGAATGGCTATGATCTGACGAAGGCAAGAGAGCATCGTGCGATGGCAGGTCTTTCCATGGGCGGTATGCAGACGATTAACGTCGGTCTTTGCGGCTGCCTTGATATCATGAGCTGGTTTGGTGCCTTTTCGGCAGCACCGACATCGAATGATGCGTCAAAAATTGCGGAGCTTCTTGAAAATTATCCGAAGGAATACGAGATTAACTATTTTTATAACATATGCGGAACGGAAGATACCACGGCTTACGGCAGTGCCAGGGCAGCGGCAGACGGTCTTGCAGATAAGTCGGATCGTCTGACGGACGGGAAAAATTTCCTGTGGCATCCGGTAAAGGGAATTCATGATTTTGCGGTATGGAACCTCGGATTTTATAATTTTGCGCAGCGCTGTTTCCAGGAGCCGCCGCTGGAAAACCAGTATCTGAAGGATGCGGCAGCAAAGAACGGCTTTACCTTTGGTACTGTAATGACGTACGGCAACCTGACACGCAGCTACTACGCCAATATGGCAATCAACGAAATGAACAGCATAACTGCTGCAAATGAAATGAAGGCGTATTCCCTGCTCAGCCAGACCGCTTCCCGGCAGAATCCGGACGGTATGCCGGTAATGAACTACACGCAGGGGGATGCAATTGTTGCCTTTGCACAGGAGCATGGACTGGGCGTTCGCGGTCACGTGCTTGTCTGGGACGCTTACATGAGTGACTGGTTCTTCCGTGAGGGATATACGAATGACGGAGCCTATGTGGATGCGGATACGTTAAAGAAGAGACTTCGTTACTACATTGATGAGGTTGTAACGCACTTTGAGACGTAGTTTCCGGGCGTTGTATATTTATGGGATGTTGTGAATGAAGACGTTGGCGACAGAGCGGCAGATTACCCGGGGGCAGATGCACGCCACATCAGAAGGTATCGTAGTGGCGAAGAGAACAGGTTCTGTACGATTCTCGGAGATGACTATGTAAAGCTCGCCTTTACCTATGCACGCGAGACGGTAAACAAGCTGAAAAAACAGAATCCGGAGTGCTCGATTGACCTTTTCTATAACGATTACAACACATTCTATGATGACAAGCGCAATGCGGTCATCGCACTGATACAGGATCTGAATGCAGACGAAAAGCTGTGTGACGGTGTGGGTATGCAGAGCTACATCGGAGGCTACGGACAGCAGGCAGGCTGTATGAACTATGATGATATCCGCCGCATCGAAACGGCGATCCGTATGTATCATGACCTTGGCATCAAGGTACATGTAACCGAGATGGCGGTGCGAAACTTTGATAAGGACCAGGCAGAAAAGCATGCAGCCTTCTATGGCAAGCTGTTTGCAGCTTATAAAAGGCTGAATGCCGAAGAACAGCTCATAGAAAATGTTTCCATCTGGGGCATCTGTGATGACCCGTTTATGAGCAAGTCGGATTACAGCTACAAAATGAACAGCCCGTACTGCGGACTGTTTGACCGCGCCTGCAAGCGGAAGGATGCTTACTACGAGGCGTTAAAGGCATTGAAAGACTAAGAAAAAGGCAGGATGAAAAAATGAGAAAATTATTTGCAGGACTTTGTATTGTGACGATGGCATTTGGTATGGTGGCCTGTGGAAGCAATAAGGGAGGAAATGAGCAGGGAACCGAAGCTCCGACCGCAACGGTAGCACCGACCGAGGCACCGACGGCGACTCCGGAACCGACGGCAACCCCGATTCCGACCCCTACCCCGGAACCGGTACACCAGCCGGCAAAGCTGGAGAATAAGATGTATCCGGCAGAGTACAAGAAGTTTAACAAGGATTATGCCGGAAGAGTGGTAAGCATCGATTATCCGACCCGCGCCTATGCAGACAACGGCGAGGAGATTACGAAGCATGCATATGTATGCCTTCCGCCGAAGTACGATGAGACGAAGCAGTACAATGTGCTTTACTTAATGCACGGTATCGGAGGTAATGAGCAGGAATGGGGCATCAACGGTGTTTTTGACGGTATCCGCTGCGCAATGGATAACCTTATGTACTACGGAGAAGCAGAGCCGTTTATTATCGTCGTTCCGAATGGCCGTTCCTGTGTGAACTATACGAACACGAGCTTTGACAATGCGTACTCCTTCTACGAGTTTGGCAAGGAGCTCAGAAACGATTTGATTCCGTACATTGATTCCCATTTTGCTACTTACGCGGAATATGATGAGAATGGTTACGATTTAACGGCAGCCAGAGACCACCGCGCAATGGCAGGTCTTTCCATGGGTGGCATGCAGACGATTAACATCGGTCTTTGCGAGTGTCTGGACATCATCAGCTATTTCGGCGCATTTTCAGCAGCTCCGACCTCCAACACCGCAGCGGTCATTGCAGAAAAGCTGAAGGAGTTTGAGGACTACGACATCAACTACTTCTACAACATCTGCGGACTGAGCGACGGTACGGCTCTGGCGAGTGCAAGTGCTGCAGCAAAGGGTCTGGATAAGCTGACGGATAAGCTTACGGACGGAGAGAATTTCATGTGGCATGAGGTTCCGGGCTACCACGATCACAACGTATGGCACCTCGGACTTTACAATTTTGCACAGCTGGTATTTAAATAAAGGAGCGTTACGGGGACATGGAAGTAAGGGAAACAGTCAGCATGGAGCAGCTTTCCGCCTATGAAGAGGCGCTGAAGCCATTAAAGGCACAACGGAAAAAGGGAAGCAGAGGAATGAGAATCTTCCTGTTAATCTGTGTCATATTTGGTGGATTTATTGGATTTTTTGGCGCGATGACAGTGGATAAGCTGGATTTGGAGCTGGCGATTCAGCCTCCGTTTCCGTTACCGGAGCGGCTGGGCTTTTTATATGGTTTTGCTGCAATTGCAGCCTATTTTGTGATGATGGTGCTGCATACCATCATCCACGAGGGCGGGCACCTTTTGTTTGGCATCATGACCGGCTATCAGTTCCTTTCGTTTCGTGTCTTTTCGTTTACGATTGTAAAAAAGGACGGAAAGCTTATGCGAAAGAAGCTGAAGGTTCCGGGAACGCTGGGACAGTGTCTGATGATTCCGCCGGAATGGTCGGAAGAGACTGCGTACCCGTATGTCTGGTATAACCTTGGCGGAGGAATCATGAATATCCTGGCCTGCCTTCTGGTAATGCCGCTTCTGCTTGCGAAGAACCCGTTCTGGGTGTGGTTTGCGGGATTTTTTCTCTTTTTGGGTTTCATTTTTGCATTTTCGAATCTGATTCCGATGTCCATCGGAGTTCCGAATGACGGCAAAAACTGTCTGGCGTGCAAAAGGTCCCGCACGAGCCGGAAGGCATTTTATCTTCAGCTGAAAATCAACGCGCTGCTTAGCACCGGAGTTTCGTTTTCGGAGCTTTCCGATGATTTGTTTGAGATTTCCGATGACGAGCCGCTTGACATGCTGACCGCCTATATCAGGCTGCTCCGGTATTACCGCTACCTGCAAAAGGGTGAAGAGAAGCTTGCAGAAGAGCTTTTGACGGAGATAGGGAAGCAGTTTCAGAATCCGCCGCTTGGTTTTGTAAATGGACTGGACCTTGAACGGTTTGGCAGGATGGTTCTGACAAAGGCACCTCTTGAGCAAATTGCGGCTTATTACAATGTGCTGCGCCCGGTCTTTGCACAGGGAAAGGATATTTCCATTCTTCGCATCCGTTACGCATATCTTCTCTTTCTGTCTGACGAGGAACGTGAGCGAATTGACTGGCTCGTAGCCTCCAAAAAGGGTAAGCTTCCGAAGAAGCTTCCAAAGAGCAAAGCCGTAACAGCAGAAGCAGTCCTTGCAGACATGCAGAAGGCCTGTGACAAGCACCCGGTACCGGGCGAAGCCGAACTTTTCATGGAGCTTGCGCGCATGGTTAAGGAAAAGGCAGAGGCAGAAGCGGTAAAGGCAGATGCAGAAGCGGTAAAGGCAGATGCAGCAGCGGTAACGGCAGAGGCAGAAGAAGTAAAGGCAGAGGCAGAAGCGGTAAAGGCTGTGGAAGCTAAGGATGAAAGCGAAGCGAAGCCGGAATAAAGGAGTAAAGGAACGCAGAAAAAGCATTCCGGACATATGAAAGTTGGGCTGTTCTATTTTGGGAACAGCCTTTTTGACAATGTTAGAGTGAAGTACGGACGGTTTTTTATGTTTGCCGGAGCATGGAAGCCATGAAGCAGGAGAGGGAAGGACTATGAGCCACGTAAGAGGATAAAGAAATGAGAATTGCAATTTGTGATGATTCAAGAGAGTCAAGAGAAGAAATTCTAAAGAATATTTGTGAGAATCCCTTTATTGGGGAGCAGCTGGAGCATATGCAGTTTTCCAATGGGGAGGAGCTTATAGATGCATATGAATCCGGAGAACGTTTTGATCTTGTTTTCATGGATGTTGAGATGGGCGAAACCAATGGGATTCAGTCAGGAATAAAAATAAGAGAATATGACAGCAAGGCAATTATTGTGTTTGTTTCAAACTACCCGAAATATGCTATTTCTGCATATGACTGTGAAGCATTTTATTTTATTGTGAAGCCTATAGACGCGGTAGGTTTCCAAAAGGTTTTGAATAAGGCTATTGAAAAATATAAATTGGTTCATCAATATTATGTGATTAAAAGCAAGAGTACTATTAGGAGAATAGAAGTACAGAACATATTATTTGTTGAGACAGTTCGAAAACATCTGATATTTCATCTGGCGTCAGAACACATTGAAATACCGGGAAAAATTTCAGAGGTTACAGAACAATTAAAGCAATATGGATTTTATCAGGTTCATCAGGGATATTGTGTTAATATGAATCACATTAAAGAATTCTGTTTGTATGACATTATTATGGATAACGATGAAAGGGTTATGGTTAGTATTCGTAAGCGTGCAGAGGTAATGAAGGCTTATGCGGAATATTTAGAGAAGGTGTATTAGTATGGGGAGTACTTATTATTTATTTTGTTTGTTTAATGGATTGATGGAAGTTTACATTATATGCGTCTTTTTTTCGGCATTTGCAGCACAAAAGTATTTTAAAGGGAGAGGGACAGTGGCCTTCCTGCTTTCCGTTGCCTTTGTAGCATCCTTATGCGTTCAGAAGAATCCTCTGCTAAATTTTTTGTCTTTACTTGGAATCATAGTTTTATTTTCGCTGCTCTATGAAACGAAATGGTATAATCGTCTTTTTTTGAGTGCTACAATTGTGCTGATTGGGTCTTTTGCGGAGCTGATTGTAGCAGAAATGAGCGCATTTTTGCTGAAATTGGATATTGCGACACTGAAAACAGGATACTATTATATTATCGGAACAGTTTTATCAAAGCTTTTGACCTTTGTTCTTGTTGCTGTAATAAAGATAGGAAAGCATTCCCTGCCAATGGGAAGGCTGAAGTGGTTGTGGGCATATACCGCTTTGTTGCCAATTTCCTCGACAATTATTGTTTTTGTTATGATTGATTATATCAATAAAGTCGAAAAAAGTCCTGCGATGCAGGCAATTACTGTTTTTAGTATGGCTCTTCTGATTATCACGAACGTATTGATTTTTTATGTAATTGACAGACTTTGTACTTCATTTACAACAGAAAGGAACCTAATCATTGCAAATGAGATGATAGAAAGCCAGAAGAGACAGTATCGCAGTCTGTTTGAGCAACAAAGTGAAATAAAGAAGCTCCGTCATGACCTGAAAAACTTCACAATTGGAGTCCTGCATGATTTGGAGAATAATGAGATTGAAAATGCCAGGAGACAAATCAAAAACAGCTATGAAATTCTGTCAGAAAACGCAGAACAATTTGTGTGTGGAAACAGCATTATTGATACATTAATTCTGGTAAAGGGTGAACAGGCGAAGAAGGCCGGGGTTACGCTGGAGTTTAATACGGAGTTGCGGACAGATGTTACTATGGATGCAGTTGATTTGGCAGTACTTTTGGGAAATGCAGTTGATAATGCAATAGAAGCTACAGAAAAAAATCAGGCGGTAGAAAAAAAGATTGACATAAATATTATTGCAAAGAATTCTACGCTGGTGATTGTTGTAAAGAATCCTGTGGAAGAAAGGGTTGATGTAGAACATCCTGTTACAACAAAGAGAGATAAAAAAATGCACGGGTATGGTATCCTGCAGATGAGAAGGGTAGCAGAGAAGTACAGTGGAGAGGTTATGTTTGAGTGTGAGGAGAATGAGTTTAGGGTGACAATATTAGTTTCAAACAAAAAAGTGTAACAGATAGAAGGATATATTTTTTAGAACAACGAATAGGCCATTTCATGTGACGAATAGGCCGGTTATATTGAAGTTTATTTTCAGCGTGATAAAGTAAAAGTGAGGTGAGGAACGGCAGACATGCCCGGACAATCCGAATGCAGCAAAGAATTATGAACGAAGTATGTGATATACTGTAATTTTATGGGGACTTTTTCTATGTATGCTTCTATTGCCAAAAGAATTGTTGGATACCTGATTGATAGCAATGTAATAAATGAAAAAGAAAGAGACATATATGAATACAGTTATGAGGTGATGATTTCCCAGAGTATATACATCACACTTATGTTGCTTCTGGCATTACTATTTGGAAAATTTTTTGAGTCGGTTATCTTTTTTGCTGGGTTTTATGTTTACAGAAAAATAGCAGGAGGATATCATGCGTCCACATACTTAAAATGTCATATATTGTCTGTCTTAAATCAGTTGGTATTTCTATTTATATTGAATCATGTATCGGAACAATATTTTCCTTTGATAGACGTGATAATCGTGGCGATTGTAACTGTCATAACCTTTATAGTGGCACCAATGGATCATCCCAATAAGCAATTTGATAGCAGGGAATATAAAAAATACAAGAAGCTGAGTCGTATATATGTGGTTGTATTAATGTTACTTACCTGTTTTTTCATGATTATGAATAGAAGAGATTTGTATTTTTTTTGTTATTTAGTTGGTGTGGTTTCAGCGAGTTTATCGCTGTTATACTCATATGTGGAGAGGAGGGAAAACAAATATGGAGAAGCTTAAGCTTTTGCTTGCCAAGTATGGGAAAGCTGTTTCTGCACTGGCATTGATGATAGGTGTGGCATCTGTAAATTCAGCTTGCCTGGCATTCTATCACCAGCCTAAGATGCCGGAAGCAATGAATAGCTACAAAAAGTAAGAAAGAGGGCGTTTCAGATTGGAACGCCCATATCAGTGAATGTATTGATAGCGCAAATCAAAGAGTGCCGCTATTTTCAGTAACGATAAATGTGATGGATTGATTATGTGTCTTTCTGTGTGTTTTTGCAAGGCAGGTCTTTGTAAAAATATAAAGATTTGGGAAAGGAGGAAGGAAGTAAGTATGATAAGAATTCGAGGACCAAA
>CALZBV010000004.1 GCA_945622055.1 uncultured Clostridia bacterium | reverse complement strand
CTTATCAGGAATGCTAAGCAGGAGGATTCCACTGCAACTGCTTCTCCGGCAAATATCTCTGTTAAGTTCGCAAATGGTGTGTATACCGCAGCAGGAGCAGTAACAAGTGCAGCCACTGTTGCAGGTGTTAAGGCTACCAAGGTAGATACGGAAATTACTGATTTTGCTACTCTCGGAGTAGGCGCTAACAAGATTGATATTACTGCCAACAAGTATGGTGCAGACATGAATGTCACAATCGACATTACCTGGGATGCGGAAACCGGTAAGGACGAGGCTAAGGTTAAGACGCCTGCTTCCTATAACATGAGTGCAGATTCACCGGCCAATATTACTCCTGGTGCCTACGAGTTAAAGCTTCAGACCGGTAAAGAGTATACTGCAGAGGATATCGAGGGACTCTTAAAGAAGGCTGGGTTGGATGTATCCGTTACGCTTAAGGGTGCTACCCCGGATGATCCGAATACCATCATGATGACTAGCACTAAAGCTGGTAAGACCACCGTGACATTGGCAGGTGGTACAGGACTTGGTGATGAGGATGCATTCCTTGGTCAGACTAACTACGATACCACTGCCGCTACTGGTGGCATGAAGCTTCAGGTTGGCGCTAACCAGGGTCAGACCATCAGCTTCAACATCGATAACATGGGTGCTACTGCACTTGGTGTAAACGGTTCCAACGTTCGCGTAGATGACCAGGAGAAGGCTTCTGCTTCCATTAAGGCAATTGACGGAGCAATCGAGAAGGTTTCCAAGCAGCGTTCTACGCTTGGTGCTATCCAGAACCGTCTTGAGCACACGATTTCCAACCTCGACACCGCTTCCGAGAACCTGCAGACTGCAGAGTCCCGTATCCGCGATGTTGATATGGCGAAGGAAATGGTTGAGTACAGCAAGAACAACATCCTGTCTCAGGCTTCTCAGTCCATGCTGGCTCAGGCTAACCAGTCGAACCAGGGCGTTCTTTCCTTACTCGGCTAATCGCCGGTTCGGTAAAAACGATACCAGACACATAATAACATTAAAAGGGTACGCTCCTAGGAAGCGTGCCCTTTTTATTTTTTGTTGGAATTTGCCGTAAAATGAGGTAAAATAGAAGTAATACAGTGACTCATAGGGAGGTATGATTATGCGAACGGAAAAAAAGCCAATTCTGAGTATTTCGATGCTTGTCTCTTCGGGAAGAACGGAGACTATACGAAAGTGTATGGAGTCTTTGCTTCCGCTTCGCCAGGAGATTCCGAGTGAGTTGATTCTGGTGGATACCGGTTGTAAGGATGAATCAATAGAGATTGCGAGAGGGTATGCAGATCAGGTCATTTCCTTCCGGTGGTGCAATGATTTTTCAGCAGCACGAAACGCAGGACTGAAATTGTGCTCCGGAGAATGGTTTTTATATCTGGACGATGATGAATGGTTTGAGGATGTTTCTGAGTTAATTGCTTTTTTTAAGAGTGAAGAATACAAGAAGTATGAGGCGGGGTGGTATATCCAAAGAAATTATGATGATTTTGAAGGAACCTCATTTGTGGATTCCTACGCGGGTCGCATGTGCCGGTTGACACCACAGACCAGATTTAGTGGGAAAATACATGAATGTCTCACTCCACTCCCGACGGTGATTAAGAAGTTTGGAACGTATGTACATCATTATGGTTATGTATATCGTTCAGAGGAGGAGCGGCAGAAGCACTTACTGCGAAACCTGACATTGGAAGAAGAAGCTGTGGCGGAGTACCCGGAGGATATTCATATGTGCTGTCAGCTTGTCCAAGAGTATCGTGCGGCAGAACGTTATGAAGATGCGGAGCGGGTTTGTCGTGAGACACTTACGAGCACCTCTTATGGAAAAGAAAACAGTTTTGTTCAGTATCTGAGAGTATCGATTCCGAAGATTCTGGCGGAACAGAAGAAATATGATGATGCACTTTCTGAACTAAAAAAACTCGAAAAAGATGAGTCATTGATTCTCTGTGCGAAGATTGCAGTTCTTTTGGAAGAAGCACTGATTTATGCAAAAGAATTCAAAGAGGGAGAGACGCTTGAGGCAATTCTGAAATTGCTTCAGATTTATGATCGACGCGACGATGAAGTAAAAGGATATCCGGTGATGGATTTTGCATACTACACATCAAATGAAATGCTTCGAAAGGCGCTTCATCTGGGGCTTTTTGCGATGATTAATGAAGAAAGATATGACCTTTCGGAGGAATTGATGCGCAGAGTGGAATGGAATTGTAACAAGAAACAAACAGAAAATTACCTAAGAGCTGTGTTTCAGATTTTAGCGAGAACAGGTAATTCAGAATTATTTAGCCGAGAAACGAGTGAGTATTTTGATAGAAATCCTGATGGAGAAGAATTTATTAGGCTGGCTCAATTTTATTGGGAAAATCATCCGGAATGTCGACCGGAAATTGCACTGGTTTCAGAAAGTCACCACGGCGAAAAGCAAGGGTTCTGGGAGATTCTTTCATTGGCAAAAAAACACTATGATGGGGTATCTCTTGCAAAAGAGGCAGAAAGCTTTTATCGAGAAAATGACGGAATGCAGGACTGCTCTAAGGAAGCATTGTTCTTTGAAAATGCGGGTGCATTACCGGTTTTAATTGCAAATGTTGATTTGGAAGATTGGCAACGAATTGTAGCACAAAGCAATTGTAATAAGGATGCAGAAGAGCTGATTCATACATATGACATGATGTTACAGACGGAGGAGCTTTACCCGGAGGGACGGAGAGCATATTTTCATATGGCATGCTGCATGACAGTGGAAAGAGTTTTACTGCTGCTTTCTGAAGGTGAACCGGAAGAGGTTATAAAACAAGGCGAAAATGCCGATATATACAGTGTTGATACGATTAAGTCTTTCCTGGAGGAGTACATTTTTCACCAGCGTGAATACTGTACGCTGCTTTATCGACCAGAACTTCTTTCAGAGTCTAACAACGCTATGCTTTCAAAGAGTGCGAGATTTGCGTTTTTGGTTTTGGAAGCATATCAGCACGGAGATGATTTTAGGCAGTGGGGGGATTTGATAAAGCAGGCAGCAAAGGTTTATCCGGTAATGCTTCCTGTAGTTCGCAGGCTGATTGAGGATAAGGCGAAAGAAATGGAAAAAAGGCCGGTGGTAAATCAGGAACTTGCTATGCTGGGAGAACAGATGCACGAAATGATTTTGAGGCAGATTCAGAGTGGAAATCTGGCAGAGGCGAAGGCGTTACTTGATGAAGTGGAGAAGATACTGCCGGGAGAAACGTGGATTGGAGAATTACGGAAGGAACTGTAAGAAAGAGAGGTTTTATGAAGGTTGTTATCTTAGCGGGTGGATTTGGAACAAGAATCAGCGAAGAGAGTGCCTTTCGTCCAAAACCTATGATTGAGATTGGCGGAAAACCGGTACTCTGGCATATCATGAAGGAGTATTCCTATTACGGATTCAACGAATTTATTATTTGTGCCGGATATAAGCAGAATATGATTAAAGAGTGGTTTGCAGATTATTTTCTTTACAATAGTGATGTAACGTTTGACTTCACGGATGGAAAGAATGACATGGTTGTGCATAAGAACTCCTGTGAGCCGTGGAAGGTGACAGTTGTTGATACCGGATATCGAACGATGACGGGTGGAAGAATCAAACGTGTAAAGGATTATATTGGGGACGAGACCTTCATGATGACGTATGGTGATGGTGTCTGTGACGTAGACATAAGAAAACTGGTAGAGTACCATAAGGAACATGGAAAACTGGCAACTTTAACGGCTGTTGTTTTGGAGCAGCAAAAGGGAATACTGAGTATTGGAGAAAATAACTCTGTACGTGCTTTCCGTGAGAAAAACAAGGTAGATGGAAATCCGATAAATGCTGGGTATATGGTTTTGGAATCGAAGGTACTGGATTATATTGATGGGGACACAACTGTGTTTGAAGCCGAGCCCTTGGAAAGATTGGCGCAAGAGGGACAATTAATGTCGTATCTTCATAAAGGATTTTGGCAATGTATGGATAATGTGCGAGAGATGAATTTACTGGAGACAATGTTTTCAAATAATACGGCTCCATGGAAAAAATGGTAAATTTAATAAAAAATGAGGTATATAAAATGGAAGACAAGCCGATGGTTAGCGTCATTATGTTGACATATAATCGTGAAACATTAGTGGGTCGGGCGATTGAGTCGATTTTAGTACAGACTATGCAAAAATTTGAATTCATAATTATTGATAATGGATCAAGTGATCGAAGCGGTGAAATTGCGGAAGAATATGCAAAGAAGGATAGTCGCATTCGCGTAATCCATATTCCGAAAAGTAGTATTGGAACCGGAAGAAATGCAGGACTTGATGTGGCTCGAGGAGAATATATTACGTTTATTGATGATGACGATACTGCTGAGTCGGATATGCTGGATTTTCTATATAGCCTTGCGAAAAATGTGGAGGCGGATATTTCAATTTGCGGTTCAACTAAGAAAGTAGATGGAACAATCTTGCCAAACTGTGTGTTTGAGGATAAGGACATTATGACACCTGAGGAGGCAGTGATTATGCTTCTGAAAAGGAAAAAGTGTAATGCCGCAATGCCCACCAAGTTAGTAAAGAGAAGCCTATTTAATGAAATACGGTTCTTTTCAGAAGGCAAGTATGATGACATTCGTGTTACTTACAAATATTTTGCTTCTGCAAATCGAATCGTAGCACATGGTTTACCAAAATACTGTTTTTGGAGGCATCCAGGGAATAATTCGGCATTCACTACAAATGATTTACTTTTGACGCCGGAACAGTTGGATGAATATTTTGATGCTTTTCGGGAACGAACGGAATATTTATCTCAAAAGCTTCCCCAAATTGCAGAATATGCACAATATAGTGAATGGTCGTACATGATTTCAATGTGTAATAAAATTTCAATATTTAATTTGTCGTCTTGCCAGAAACAGTTGGAGTTTGTAAAGAGAGTATTGTCTGAACATTATTATGAGTTTTATAACTCGAAGTTTATTGAGGATTTTGAGAGAGAGTTTATGAGAAAATATATCAGTGCTTTGTAAAGGAGATAGGATGAATCAAAGTAGACGTATCGGAATATTTATGAAGGTGTTAAGGAATGAAGATACTTTGCATCAGGCAATACAGAGTGTTTTAGCACAAACATATAATAATTTTAGGTTTTATATCTTAGTTGGAGAAGCAACTAAGGAGATTGTTAGTGAATATGCGAAAGTAGATAAACGAATCGAGGTAGTTGAATGCAAAGCCAATGAAGGAATTTCGAAATATGCTAGAATCATCATAAATGATAATAATGAATATCTTACTACAATTGATGGTGATGATTGGTATGCTGAGAATTATTTGGAAACCTTACTATTTACTCTTCAGGAAACCAATAGTGATATTTCGGTATGTAGTTTTGAGTTTGTTTATCCGGATGGTCATAGAGTAGAGGCAGGACCTTCGAATGAAATAAGTTTTGGTATCTCTGAGACGGGAAAATGGATCCCGCAGGTATATCAGCTTTTTCGCACCATTTGGGGAGTAATGTTTTCTAAGAAAGTAATAGAGAACATGAATTTATCAAGGTTTCCTCATGTAGACGAATATGGTGGATATGGCGGCGATACTTTGTATATGTTCAACGCATTATATGAAGCAGACAGAGTTTGTATATGTCCTGATGTACTTTACTTTTATCGGGTTGGGGTTACTGGGACAAGCAGACAGTTCGCTAAAGGCAGACTAGATTCTGATGGGATTCTTTTTAATTTTGTATGTAATTTTTTGCGTGAGAAATCTGAATTGACAGAAATGACTGAGCGCTTTCTCTATCATGTATACGGAAATGCTGTCATTGATACGACTCGATTGATCATGACTCAAAAGGAAAAAAACGAAAAGGAGAAATTAGAACAACTGCGATATATTTATCAAAAGGAGGAATCTCGAGAATTATTTCATAGAGAAAATGTAAATACATTGATTTTTCCAGGAATAGATGCGGTAAAAAGATATTCGAATGATTTATTATATTGTGTATTATCTCTATTTGATGATGCTGGCGATGAAGAGCGTTTGAGCTGCTGTTATGAAATTTTTGAGCTACTTTTTGAAAAATGGAAAGGAGTTCTTTCTAAAAAAGAATTCTCTGTCGCAATATTGAATCCTTCAGTAATAGTTTATCTGGTAAATGAAGAATATGAAAAAGCATTTGGACATTTATTAGTTTTATTAACCAACGATAATAATGCAGATGTAAATGCAATAGTTCATTTGCTAAAAAGGATTAGCAAGAATAATCTGGTAAATAGACTGCTTGATGTTTCGGGTTTTGTTCAGACACATGCATTTTTAGTATATAAAATTTATCAAGAAAAACAAGATGAAGCGATTGCCTATTGTAGAGAGCAGTTCTTAAATGAGAATTACCCACAATATTCAGCCGAGATATTAGAAACGTGGATAAGCATAGCAGCTATGCTGGAAAATGTGTCTGAGTTTGTTTTGGCTAAAGAGATTAAGACGAAATTTTTATTGGATATTCAGGCACTAGAAGAGGCTAAAGAGGAATACAAGGAATTGGTAGGGATGGGTATTGTAGATGAGTATACTGCTTATTTTAGTAAATGCTTAGATTGAACAAGGAAGAGGCTATGGAAGAAAAAATTAGTGTAATTATTCCTGTTTATAAAGTTGAAAAGTATATAAGAAGATGTGTAGACAGCGTATTGAACCAGTCATATGAAAATATTGAAGTAATATTAGTAGATGATGGATCGCCAGATACATGCGGAACGATTTGTGATGAGTATGCCCGAAAAGACAAAAGAGTTGTTGTGATTCACAAAAAAAATGAAGGATTATCTATGGCACGGAATGACGGGTATATAGCTTCATCTGGAGATTATCTTGCATTTGTTGACAGTGATGATTTTATTGAACATGATATGCTAGCATGTATGATGGAACGTATTTTAAAAGATGGATCAGATCTAGTAATATGTAATTATCTCTATGTAGATGAAGAAGGGAAAAGTATTTGCGGAAGAAATGATGACATGCCAATTATTGATGAGGTGCTTACAAAAAATGAAATTCTTTGTAAGTTGGGTCAGAACTATAGATGGTATTATGTTCCGGCATGGAATCGATTGTATTCAAGGAGATTACTTAATCAGGAATTCTTTCCAAGAGGAAAAACTCATGAAGACGAATTTGTGGTTCATCATTTGTTTGATAAATGTGATAAAGTATCTTGTGTCAGGAGACCTCTCTATATGTATGTACAGAGAGATGACAGTATTATGAGTGAAAAGTTTTCTGTGCGACGGTTAGATGGAATGGAAGCTTTTTGCGATAGAGTCTTATTTGCTCGCGAAAGAGAATATGCTGAAATGGAGAATATGGCATTCCGGTCGGCTCGGCGTCTATTGTTACGAGCATATATAAAGTTAGAAAAATCAGACTGGAAAGATATTCCACGGTGCAGAGAAATTAGAAAATTATTTTGTAGAACATATAGAAAAATTATTTTTGACAATATATCCATACAAGAAAAATGTAAAGGTTTGGGCATGATTTTGATGCCTCGGTTACTTGCAAGATGGAGCAAAGAAGTTTAACTAACACCTCAAGAGGAAATATAATAACATGGATAAATTAAAGAAGTTTATTGATTGTTATATCGATACAAAAACTTGTAATCTGAATTGTCATTATTGCTATATTGGATATTCTGGTAAGTTCCAAGACAAGCTCATGAAATTACCTCATTCTCCTGAAACAATAGCTAAAGCACTTTCGAAAGAAAGACTTGGAGGGTGTTGTCTTATCAATCTTTGTGCTGGAGGAGAAACTTTGCTTTCTAATGATGTAATACCTTTGGTACAAGTTTTGCTGGCTGAAGGTCATTATATATCAATTGTGACTAATGGAACGTTGTCAAAACGATTTGATGAGCTTGCAGAGTTCTCTGAAGAAAATCGTGAGCGGTTATTCATTAAGCTATCATTTCATTACTTACAGCTAAAGGAAAGAAAAATGTTGGATGTGTTTTGGAATAATGTGTCTAAATTGAAGAGAGCTCAGATATCGTTTACAATAGAGATTACTTCAAATGATGAATTGATTCCATACATAGATGAGGTAAAGTCTATGTGTGTGAAAGAGGCTGGCGCATTTTGTCATGTAACTATTGCACGTGATGAGAGAACGAAAGAAATCGGTATTCTGTCAGATTATTCACTGGAGGAGAATAAAAAAATATGGGGAAGCTTTAATTCAGAGTTATTTGACTTTAAGGAAAGCATTTTCTACCAAAAGCGAAATGAATATTGCCATGCCGGTGAATGGAGTTTATGTATCAACATTGTTACGGGCTCTGTGAAGCAATGCTATTGGGAAAAAGAGATTGATAATATCTATGAAGATATGAATCGACCTATAAAGACTGAGGCGGTCGGGACTGCATGTAAGTTGCCACATTGTTATAATGGACATGCATTTTTGGCTTTGGGGAATATCGTGGAACTAGAGACACCGTCCTATGCAGAATTAAGAAATCGTATAGATGTTGAGGGGAGAGAATGGCTCCAGCCTAAAATGAAAGAGTTTATGTCGCAAAAATTGGGAGAGTGACATTTGGTTTGAAAGGAGAATTATACATGAAGGATGCGAATATAGTGTTCCCTAGGTATGAGGAATTGAATTCTTTACTTCCAGAAAAGCGAAATCCGGGAATTCTTTTGATTGGTACGCCAGAACACTGGAATTTAGGAGACCATGCTATAGCAATGGCAGAGCGAATGTTTTTAAAAGATATGTTTCCTGAAAAGAATGTTTATGAAATCCCTGGAAGGTTATTTGAAGCAATGCACTCTGTAATTCAAAATCGAGTAAGTACGGAAGATGTTATTGTTATTACTGGTGGCGGATTTTTAGGGAGTTTGTGGATAAGAGAAGAAAATTTGGTTAGAACAGTGATTCAGGAGTATCCTCAAAATAAGGTGGTTATTTTTCCACAAACTATTTTTTTTGAAGATACCGAACAAGGAAATATAGAATTTGGGGTTTCAAAAAAAATATATGAAAAACATAATGATTTACATTTGTGCTTGAGGGACTATAAATCATATAAATTTGTTAAGCAAAATTTTAATATTACAACAATACACTATTTTCCTGATATGGTATTGTATTTGCAAGGAAACAATTATGAAGAGGAAAGAAGGGGAGTAATTTGCTGCTTCAGAACCGATAAAGAGCGTGTGCTTTCGGAGAAGAAGAAAGAAGAAATATATAAAATTGTTGAAAAAAAAGGAATGGAAGCGAGGAATTTATCAACAGTGTTGACAGAACGTTTTCATTATTCTGAAGGCGAACAGTATTGCAAAGAAAAGTTTGTGGAATTTTCTCGAGCAGAATTAGTAATCACAGACCGTCTTCATGGAATGATATTTGCAGCGATAACAGGAACACCTTGTGTTGCATTTGATAACTGTAGTGGAAAAGTTAGTGGGGTTTATGAGTGGATAAAGAACATACCATATTTAAAAGTAATGAAAGAAGATATGGATGTAGAATCAATGATTGAAGAGGTGCAGGGAAAAGGAAAAAGATACGATAACTCACAATTGATGAAATATTTTCATGGCTTGGAGAAGGTTTTGACAAAGTCATTTATGTAAAATATCTATCCATAACATAAGGAATATATAAAGATAGTTAGGAATTTTCCTAAGGTTAATCGGGGATAACATAAAGGAGAGAATGAAATGGTGGATTATATTTATGAGAAAATAAAATTGGTATGGAAGGACAGCAAGCCGTGTCAAACAATCAAGCAAAGAGTTGAGATGGCAGGAAAAAGACCACTTATATTATATGGTGCTGGTCGATCGACGCGCGCATTTCTTGAAGCCTGTAAAGAGTTAGAATTGCCAGTTGTTGGGATATGTGATACGTATTTGCAAGGAAAGTACAATGAGTTTGATATCATTAATCTTGATGTTCTGTGTCAAAAGTACCCTGATGCAGTAATTTTGGTTTGTTCATATAGTTATAATGATGAAATATGCAAAAGCCTAAGACAACAAGGGTATGGGGAGGAACAGATTATTTCTTGTCCTGTAAGTCATCCGTATTTCACATCACCGACAGAATTTCTTTCATATATTGATGGATACAGATGGGTGTATAATTTTTTTGATGATGAAGTATCGAAGCAATTGGTATTAGATCGGATGAGGATGTATATATTGGATGAGCCTATGCGGATTAATACAAAGGCAGATCGTTATTATGAGAAGGTGATTTCCTTAGGTCAAGCAGAGGTATTTGTTGATGCGGGTGCTTATGTAGGAGATACTGCAGAAGAGTTTATCAGAAAAGTGAATAATCAGTATACTAGTGTTTATTCGTTTGAGCCGAGCAATGAAAATTACAATAAAGCGGTAGCTTTGTTAAAAAAGTATTCAAATGTTGAAGTGATTCAGAAGGGACTATGGAGTCGTAATATGGTGCTATCATTTTATGAAAACTCTGTTAATTTAGCTGGTTCATGTATTAGGACAGGAAATGATGTTTTTTCGATAGAAGTAGTTTCATTAGATGATTTTTTTTCTGATGAAAAGGAAAAGCCATTACCGAGCTTTATTAAAATGGATGTTGAAGGAGCAGAGAAAGAAGCATTATATGGTTCGAAAAGAATAATTATGAGTAGTAAGCCCAAATTAGCAATTTGCGCATATCATAAAATAGAGGATATATATGAACTGCCGAAAACTATTAAAGAAATAAGAAGCGATTATCATTATGTGTTGAGGCAGCATTCGGAGGGTTGTTTTGATATGGTATTGTATGCAGTGTAATATGTAATTGTTTGATGTTACTTGTAAGATATTATAGCTGTTAATATCTATAGATAGCGTAACAGAAAAGAGCTATGAGAGAATAGTGGAAGCAAGGCACCCAGTGATTGCTGACTGCAGAATTGCTAACATGTATATTTTATTGATATTAGATAAGCAGTGGGATGAGCAAGTTTCTTAAAAGATTAGGAAAACCAACGAAATCTATTGATTTTCCAGCCACAACAATTTGGCTTTGGTATGTTGAACCTTTTTGCGAGGTGCAGTATTCACGCGGTAAAATTATTGGTGTGGAAGTTCCGTTATGGGCGATGGTATAGTTGAGCTGGTTTTGTATCCATTTGGAATTGGAATACTTTCATGGAACAGGCGATGAGGTTGGAGGATTATTTCATACGCTAGGGAAAAGAAATCGAGCAGGCCGCAAAGAAATACCCGGGGATGCTTCCAATGATAAAGAGGTTGGATGCGGAGCGACTAAAACCTATGATACGGGAATAGCTGACAGAAGGGAAAGTAGAAGAAACAGAGCCGATCCTTATTGAGTTGCCGTTAATGTTGCCAGAGAATGAGAAAGTATAGGAACCGATTGAAGAATAGGGTATAAAGCTCGAACGTTTATGAAGACACCTGTCTGCAGAGAGCGCAGGATTTAGAAAGCGAACCCAAGACATGTACAGACACAGCATGTTCTGCAGGATAAAAAACACGCAGAAAACAATCTATGTTTATGAAGATTGTGCTGGAAACAATTTGACATTGATAGGAGCTAATCAAACATGAACTACATTTCAAGAGACAAAGCATTTGAGCTATTAAAGAAGTACAATAAGGATCCTTTCCATATTCAACATGCGCTTACTGTGGAAGCGGTGATGAGGTGGTTTGCCGTGGAGCAGGGGTATGCGCAGGAGGCGGAATACTGGGGGATTGTTGGATTACTGCATGATATTGACTTTGAGGTTTATCCGGACGAGCATTGCTTAAAAGCACCGGAGCTTCTGCGGGAAGGCGGGGTAGGTGAGGACATGATCCATGCGGTTTGCTCGCATGGGTATGGAATCATGGTTGGAAATGGTACAGTCATTGAGGTTGAACCGGTCCACGAGATGGAGAAGATTCTTTTTGCGGCAGACGAGCTGACGGGGCTGATCTGGTCGGCTTCGCTTATGAGACCCTCCAAAAGTACAAAGGATATGGAATTAAAGTCACTTAAGAAGAAATATAAGAGCAGCGGATTTGCTGCAGGGTGTTCCCGCGAGGTGATTGCCAGAGGTGCAGAACAGCTCGGGTGGGAGCTGGATGAGCTTCTCACAAAGACCTTGCAGGCGATGGCTGCTTCTGAGGATGCGGTGAATGCCGCAATGGAGGCAGAGTTTCCCAAGGGGGAATGATGGAATTCCGGCGGTTCTAAAGATGAAAGGACGATTCTTTGGACCGCCTCTTTTGTATTTATCTTTATATCACTTTTATCCTGAGTAAAGAGATATTTTGACACAAGGCGTGATTTGTGATATGATGAAGGTGGCTCTTCCGCAAGAGGAAAAGGAGGCGGCCGAAAAAGAGCTAAGGCTTTCGGATGCGTTTTTGCAGCCGTCTCCGCCCGGAAAGTTTGAGTGGACTGCGCGGATGGTTAATCTCAATCAGGGGAAAAATGATGAGCTGCTTCAAAAATGCAAACTGTTAGCAGACTATATGTTCTTAATTCAGCAGATTCGTGAGCGGATTGAGGCCGGAATGGTAATGGAGCAGGCAGTCGATGAAGCTGTTGTCACCTGTATCTCGCAGGATGTCTTAAAGGATTTTTTGATTGCTCACAGAGCGGAGGTGGTTAGTGTGGGCCTGAGAGAGTTTGATGAGAGGTTAATTGAAGAAATCATCCGGGAATCTGCACGTGAAGAGGGCTTGGCAGAGGGAAAAGCTCAAGGGTTAGCAGAAGGAAGAGTTCAAGGTTTAGCAGAGGGAAGAGCGGAAGGAAGAGCAGAAGGGATGTTTCTTGCTTTTGCCAAGATGGTTCGGGAAGGATTTCTATCCCTGGCTGAAGGGGCTAAGGAAGCCGGTATCTCACAAGAAGAATTTGTTCGCAGAATGAATTCATAGGCTTGGTACTTTATTTGAAAGAGAGTAGGACTGTTTGAAGAATTTGTGGATTGTTATGAAACCCCTTGAAAGTTTCGGCTTTCAAGGGGTTGTATTACGGGGTTAGACAGGATTAATGTGCAGGCATACCATTGTATGTCTGGGAGTAAGTGGATTAGATAAGGAGTCTGATATGAGTTTTTTACTTGATCTTTTGCGTGGCGCACTGATTGGTGTGGCGAATATTATTCCGGGGGTGAGTGGCGGTACCATGATGGTTACCATGGGAATTTATGATAAGCTGCTCAGTTCCATTACCGGATTGTTCAAGCATTTTAAGAAGAGTGTGATAACGCTTTTACCGTATTTTCTGGGAATGGGCGTGGGAATTGTCGGATTTGCGTTTTTACTGACGAAGTATTTGCTGGTGAAGTTTCCGCTTCCGACGGCATTTGCGTTTATCGGGCTCATTGTTGGCGGTATTCCACTGATTGTGAAGAAGCTAAGGGTGGCAGGAGAAGCCGAGAAGCAGGCGGGCAGGAAGGAAAATGTGTGGTTGAACCGTATTATTTTCGTATTCTTTTTTGCGTTGATTCAGGGAATGCAGTTTCTGGGAGAAGGTGTGACGCGTGAGGTAAAGCCTTCCGTTGCAATAGCATTGATTATGGTTGTAATGGGTGTGATTACATCCTCTGCCATGGTGATTCCGGGGGTCAGCGGTTCTTTGATTTTACTTGCTATCGGATATTACAATTCTATCACTGCTGCGATTACGGATTTTATTTCTGCGCTCAAGGCTATGGATTTTCCGGTGTTGTTTGAGAAGTTTGCAGTTTTGTTCCCGTTTGGAATCGGTGTGCTTTTAGGCATTTTCTTTGTCGCTAAGCTGATTGAGTGGCTGCTTCGCAAGCATGGAAAGACCACATACTATGGTATCCTTGGTCTTGTTGTGTCATCTCCGGTTCCGGTATTTTTAAATGCATTGAATACGGACGTTCCGGTTACGGTGGGAGCAGTGGTTGCAAGTGCTCTGACCTGCGCAGCAGGTACTGTAGCTGCATATGTCATGAGCAAGGAGTAATGCAAAATTCTGACCGGAACAGGGAATCGGTGTGCGATTACGCATGTCAGAGGGGAAAGAGTGATTTTGACACGAGGCGTGATTTGTGATATGATGAAGGTGTTCTTAATTCAGCAGATTCGTGAGCGGATTGAGGCCGGAATGGTAATGGAGCAGGCAGTCGATGAAGCTGTTGTCACCGGTATCTCACAAGAAGAATTTGTGGATTATTATGAAACCCCTTGAAAGTTTCGGCTTTCAAGGGGCTATATTACTTTGAAAGAAAAGGTCATTATGAAAAAGAAATTATTATTTGTACTGGCTATGATATTGGCAGCAACCGGGATTACTGCTCTGATTGGTGTGGCGGCAAAGGGACCGGCCAAGAAGGAAGGGAAGCGCGTGGTTACTTCATTTTACCCGGTTTATCTTCTGACGCAGAAGGTGGCAGAGGGTGCAAAGGGTGTGGAGGTTTGGAATCTGACATCCAATCACTCCGGCTGTCTTCATGATTATACATTGAAAACACAGGACATGCGGTTGCTTTCTGAGGCGGAGCTGTTTTTGATTAACGGCGGCGGAATGGAGCTTTTTCTGGAAAAGGCAGCCAAGGAATGTAAAGGATTGAAGATTATAGATACGTCGGAGGGGTTTGAATTCCTTGCGGGAGTGGAGCACCATCACGACCATGCAGCAGAAGAGGACGAGCACGATCATGAGGGGCATGATCACGTGGACGAAGACCACGATCACGAAGCAGAGGACCATGACCACGAGGAAGAGTCTCACAACGAAGCGGAAGACCATGACCACGGAGAACGGAATGCGCACCTTTGGCTGGACGTGGACGGATATTTGTTGCAGCTTACGCGGATTGAGGCAGCGCTTTGTGAAATGGACCCGGCACAGGAGGAGCTTTATCACAGAAATGCTGCGAATTACCGCAAAGAGCTGATGTGCCTGCGACAGGATTATGCAGATGCGAAAGCACTTCTTTCGGGGCGGGATACGGTGGTTTTCCACGAAGGATTTGTTTATTTGCTGAATATGCTTGGAATAGAGACGCTTCATTGTCTTCCGATGGATTCGGAGACACAGATTTCTGCCGGAGAAGCTGCTGAAATCATAGAAGAATGTGCGCTTCATGGGGTAACGGTCTTGTTTGCTACCGAGGATTATGCAGAGATGATTCAGAGGACATTTGGGACGGAAACAGGGTGCAGGGTTGTTGCTCTGCATGCAATTGACAGTTCGATGGGGGCTTTAGGAAAGTATGGCGAAAAGGAAGGGTACCTTGAGCTTATGCGGGAGAACCTGAACCGGATTAAGGAGGCATACGGTAAGGCAGAAACAGACCAACGTGCAAACTGAGACATTTCCCCGACGCCGAAGGCGGAATGCAGGCGGATTAGTTTGAAATAATATGTGCCGGGGATGTCCGGGGGGTTTTTGTTACAGGAAAGAAAAGGATGGGAGCGACATGTTCGCAGATTCGGAAAAGAAGAAAAAAAAGAAAGAGCGAAAGGCACTTCGGGAGCGTGCGGGACATCTCTCGGAGCGTGCGGCCTGCGGGCTGCATTGTATTAAGATGACGGACATCGGTGTCTATGCAGGGAAAACGCCGATTATCGAGCATGTGAATCTGCACATTCACTGTGGAAAGCTGACGGCTGTCATCGGACGTAATGGTGCGGGAAAATCGACGCTTATTAAGGCTATTTTGGGAGAACGTGCCCATACAGGAACGATTGAATTTCGCGACATGAAGGAAAATAAGATGAAGAAGCTTCGGATTGGCTATGTTCCGCAGCATCTGAACATCAAAAAGGATGCACCGGTCAGTGTGTATGATTTGTTTGCGAGCTGCATTTCGAATGTGCCGGTGTTTTTGCTCCGCAAGAAAGCTTTGTATGATAAGATTACCAGTCGTTTGGCGTTGTTTGAGGCAGAAGGTCTGATTGATAAGAAGCTGGGGGATTTGTCCGGTGGTGAGCTGCAGCGCGTGCTGCTTTCCATTGCCTGTACTCCGGTTCCGAATCTGCTGCTCCTTGACGAGCCGATTTCCGGTGTCGACCAAAAGGGGATGGAGCTGTTCTACGAGACGATTCACGGGTTAAAGGAGAAATATGATCTCTCCGTGATTCTGGTTTCACATGACCTGGCGCTAGTGAAGGAGTATGCTGATTCCGTGATTTTGCTGGATAAAACGGTGCTCTGTGAGGGAACACCGCAGGCGGTTATGGAGAGCAGTCAGTTTCATGAGATTTTCGGATAAATTTTTTGCGACGGTGGTATTACGCTTCCGCATAACCTGAAGCTTTTTACATCAAGGGGATTATTATGGAGTTTCTTAACTATGGATTTATGAAAAATGCATTGCTTGCGGTTCTCATTATCACGCCATTGTTCGGTATTCTGGGAACCATGATTGTGAACAACCGCATGGCTTTTTTTTCGGATGCGTTGGGACATTCGGCGCTTACCGGTATGGCAATCGGAGTGCTTTTGGGGTTTTCGGGAACCGGGGTTCCGATGCTCTTATTTGCGCTCGCGTTTGCCCTTTTGCTGACTTATATGAAGCGGAAGAGTACGGCATCGACGGATACGCTGATTTCGGTGTTTTCGTCTCTTGGAACTGCAATCGGGCTGGTGGTTTTGTCGCGTGGCGGGAATTTTTCCAAGTATTCGGCACTTCTGGTCGGAGATATCTTAAGCATTACGGCAAAAGAAATACTGTATCTGCTTGGAGCCCTGGTGCTGACACTGGTATTCTGGCTCGTATTTTTTAACAGGCTGCATGCAGTCAGTGTTAATCAGAGTCTGGCGAAGAGTAAGGGGATTTCTGTCCGTCTGATTGAGGATTTATTTGCTATGCTGATTGCGGTTATTGTCATGCTTTCCATTCGCTGGGTGGGAATCCTGATCATTAATGCGCTTTTGATTTTGCCGGCAGCGGCATCCGCCAATATATCGTCCAATATGAGAGAATATCACCTGTTTTCGGTGATTCTTTCGGTTGCATCCGGCGTTTTGGGTCTTGTTTTGTCGTATTATCTGAATGCAGCAGCAGGACCGACGATTGTGATTGTGTCTGCCGTATTTTTTCTGGTAACGTTGCTTGCCAAGCCGTTTTTTGCTGAGTAAAGGGGGAAGAGGGAGTATGAAGAAGGAGAAGTTTAGGGAAGAATTGACGAAGGAAGCGCCAAAAGAAAAAAGGACCTCGGACGGAGAGGAGCAGACTGGGGAGAACGGGAAAACTCAGAGTGACTCAAAGGGCGCAGAAGCAGAGGAATTGCCGAAAGGCAACAGGATTTTGTACGCAAGAATTCTGGTAAATTTCCTGATTACCCTGTTCGGAGTGGTCCTGTTTGTTGTTTTGGTTGATGATGTACTGCGGTTCTTTCTTCCGTTTGTTATCGCGCTGGTCATTGCTGCAATTGCCAATCCTATGGTTCGTTTTCTGGAAAAGAAGGTGAAGGTAAAGCGGAAACATGGCTCTGTAATCATTATTGTGGTTGTACTCGGAGTTGTGGTAGGTTTACTGTATCTGCTTGGCTACATTTTGTTTCGGGAGCTGTTTGGGTTGCTTCAGGACCTTCAGGATATTCAGGAAAAGGCACAGGAGCTGCTGCTTCTGATTTCCCAGAGACTGCAGGGGATTTATGACCGGCTTCCGGTAAAGCTTCAGGGAGGTGTCAGCAGTCTGGCGAGAGTTCTGGATGGCTGGCTCGAAAAGGATGTTTCTGATTTTAAGATGACTTCCATCAGCGTGGCGGGAAGCTATGTAAAAAGCATTCTGGACGGAATACTGATTGCAGTCATAACCATTCTTGCTGCGTACTTTTTTATTGCAGACCGGGATAAACTGGTGGAGGGACTGCAAAAGCTGATACCGTCTACGGTGACGGAGTATTACCGGCTGATTATGGAGAATATCAAGTCAGCGGTGGGAGGATACTTTAAGGCACAGTTTAAGATTATGCTGATTATTATCGTTGTGCTGTTTGCCGGATTTGAAATCCTTGGGGTGCCGTATTCATTTTTATTGGCACTTTTAACGGCGTTTCTGGATTTTCTTCCGGTATTTGGCACCGGAACGATTATCGGCCCTTGGGTAGTCGTTGATTTGATTACCGGAAAATACGGAGAGGCAGTCTTTTTAACGATTCTTTATATCGTATGTCAGCTGATTAAGCAGCTGCTGCAACCGAAAATGGTGGGAGACAGCATCGGCATGAATCCACTGGCAACACTGTTTTTTATGTTTACCGGATACCGGCTGGGGGGCATCATCGGAATGATTATCGGCATTCCGGTTGGAATGGTGCTTGTGAATTTCTACCGGATTGGTATTTTTGACCGATTGCTACGGGGAATAAAGATACTTGCAAACAGCATCAATGAGTTTCGTAAGTATTAGGAAAGCACCGGATAATTCAGTGTACTGCCGTACTTACAGTGTTCCGGTATTTTGGGAGGTAATGAAAGAAGGGATAAATTGGAGCAACAGGAATTTTCACAGGAGGAACTGGATACCCTGCTATCGCGTTATGCGATTGGGAAAAAGCCGCTATCGGTACTGCTTGGCTGGGGAGAAACAACGATTCTGCGATATACAAACGGGGTGCCGCCGAACGGTGAATTTGCGGGGCAGCTGCGAAGAATCTACGAGGAGCCGCTGGAATATTTGAGTATTCTGGAACAGAACCGGACGCGGATTACGCCGGTAGCATACCGGAAGAGCCGCGACGCGGTAATTCGTTGTGTGACGGCGACGAAGCTTCAGTGCGCAGTGTGGTATCTGATTGATTTGACGGATGCGGATTGCTCTCCGTCACGGATCTGCATGACGCTTTATTATGCGCAGGCAATTTCACTGGGGCTTTATGAAACGGCGCTTTTTTCGGAGGATTGTGATTTGTCGCAGGATGGTGAGGTGCCGTATGAGCGAATCTGTCAGCACCTGAAAAGCAGCGGAATCCGTCGTCTGTTTGGTGCAGAGGGGCTGTTGAGCACGAAGGAGGAGACTCTTTTGCGGACAGTCCATGATATTTTGTACCAATACGGACCGGGAGTGTTGAAAGAGCGATTTCGGTTGGAGGGTGCTTATATAAGAAAAAGCAAGACGGAGGGAGGTGGGAAAAAGATACGAAATGCAGCGCTTGCACTCTATTTCAAAAAAATTGTGCAGAATGGGCAGTTTACGCGTCCGGAAGATTTTGAGAGGTATTTTCGGGAACACAGTAAAAGAAAAAAACAAGGCTGCCGGAATAAGACAGCCTTGTCAGATACAGGGAAAACTTAATTTTTACGCATGTTAGCACGCTTACGAAGTGTCGGGTCCAGAATCTTTTTGCGGATACGGAGACTCTTCGGGGTAATCTCAAGGAGTTCGTCGGTGTCGATGAACTCAATGGACTGTTCGAGGCTCAAGATACGAGGCGGGGAAAGACGTAATGCATCGTCGGCAGCGGAGGAACGGGTGTTAGTCAGCTGCTTTCTCTTACAGACATTTACTTCGATGTCTTCTGCTTTACCGGTCTGGCCGACAATCATTCCGGCATAGACCTTTTCACCGGCTCCGATGAAAAGAGTACCTCGCTCCTGTGCATTGAACAGGCCATAGGTAACGGCTTCGCCGGTCTCGAATGCAATGAGGCTTCCCTGCTTACGGTAGGAGATGTCACCCTTGTATGGGGCATAATCATCAAACAGGGTGTTTAAGATACCATTTCCCTTTGTATCGGTCATGAATTCACCACGGTAACCGATGAGCCCTCTGGATGGAATCGAGAACTCAAGACGGGTGTAACCGCCACTTGCGGTAGACATGCCGAGCAGCTCTCCCTTACGTCCGGACAGCTTTTCTATTACGGTACCTGCGAATTCTTCCGGTACATCGACGATGGCACGTTCCATCGGCTCAAGCTTCTTGCCGTTCTCATCAAAATGGTAGAGCACCTCCGGTTTGCTGACGGAGAACTCATAGCCTTCGCGGCGCATGTTCTCAATCAGGACGGAAAGGTGAAGCTCACCGCGGCCGGATACCTTGAAGCTCTCGGTAGTATCGGTTTCTTCTACACGAAGGCTGACGTCCGTGTTCAGCTCACGGAATAATCTGTCACGCAGATGCCTGGAGGTAACGAACTTACCTTCCTGACCCGCAAACGGAGAATCGTTTACGATAAAGTGCATTGCAAGTGTCGGCTCGGAAATCTTCTGGAACGGAATTGCTTCCGGATGCTCCGGGGAACAGAGTGTGTCACCGATGTGAATGTCCGTAATACCGGAGATTGCAACGATGGAACCAACACCGGCTTCTTCAACTTCGACCTTTTTTAATCCGTCGAATTCGTAGAGCTTGTTGATTTTCACCTTTTTGCATTTTTCCGGATCATGTGCGTTTACAACCACAACCTCCTGATTGACGCGGAGTTTTCCGTTTTCAATCTTGCCGACACCGATACGGCCAACGTATTCATTGTAGTCAATGGTACTGATTAAGAGCTGAGCACCTGCTTCCTCGTCACCCTCCGGTGCCGGGATGTAGTTCAGAATGGTCTCAAACAACGGCTGCATGCTCTCCGGCTTTTCGTCAAGCTCAAGAATTGCAACACCGGTCTTTGCAGAAGCAAAAACAAACGGGCAGTCAAGCTGCTCATCGGAAGCGTCAAGTTCGATGAAAAGCTCAAGCACTTCATCGATGACCTCCTTCGGACGTGCTTCCGGACGGTCAATCTTGTTGATGCATACGATGACCGGAAGCGAGAGCTCCAGAGCCTTCTTAAGTACGAATTTGGTCTGCGGCATTGCACCCTCAAAGGCGTCAACTACAAGGATAACGCCATTTACCATCTTCAGTACGCGCTCTACCTCGCCGCCAAAGTCTGCATGCCCCGGAGTATCTATAATATTGATTTTGGTATCCTTGTAATAAACTGCGGTGTTCTTGGATAAAATGGTAATACCGCGTTCGCGCTCAATATCATTTGAGTCCATAACGCGGTCCTGCACAGCCTGATTCTGACGAAATACACCGCTTTGCTTTAATAATTCATCAACCAGTGTTGTTTTACCGTGGTCAACATGCGCAATAATCGCAATGTTACGAATGTTTTCTTTTTTAGTAATCATACGAAATCCTCTCAATCTGTAAAATGGCACACCACTTTTCAAGTATAGCATATTTTTTTCGTTTCGCAAGAAAAAAATACACAAACCACCGCAAAAAAGCGGCAGGGTGCAGAAACAAAACGAAATAAGGGCATTTGGGGACTGTTGTCTCGCGTCGTTTTTTGTCGAAGGGCGCGACTGGATTTCCAAAAAATGGGAAATTTTCTCTTCTCTTGGAACCAAAACCGCGATAGAATAAAGCGAGGGCAGGAAAATGCACCGGAAAACAGGAGAAAAAAGAAGGGAGTTTTACGAAATGACAGATAAGGTGTTTGAAAATAACCAGGTGAGTATTGTTGGAGAAGTAATCAGTGAATTTGAGTACAGTCACGAGGTATTTGGAGAGAGCTTCTATATGCTGGAAATCTCCGTGAACCGTCTGAGTGACTCGTGCGATATCATTCCGGTTATGGTATCGGAACGATTGATTGATGTCAGCAGGAGCTATATCGGTCTTTATGCGCATATTCAGGGACAGTTCCGCTCATACAACCGGCATGAGGAAGTAAAGAACAGACTGGTATTGTCTGTATTTGCCCGGGAAATCCAGCTTTTGGAGGAGCCGGATGAAACGGTGAAGCCAAATTATATTTTTCTGGATGGCTTTGTGTGTAAGCCGCCGATTTACCGAAAGACACCACTTGGCCGTGAGATCGCGGATGTGCTGCTTGCGGTAAACCGTCCGTATGGGAAATCGGATTATATTCCGTGTATCTGTTGGGGCAGAAATGCGCGATATGCAGACAGCTTTGTAGTAGGTGGTCATGTGCAGATCTGGGGCAGAATTCAGAGCAGGGAATATCAGAAAAAGCTTTCTGAAACAGAGTTTGAAAAGCGGGTTGCCTATGAGGTGTCTGTCAGCAAGCTTGAATGTCCTGAGGAATAAGGCATCGTCAGCAGGCTGGAATATCCGGAGGGATAAGGCCATCGTTTTCTGATAATGAGTTACTTATAAGTTTATAAGCAATACTAATATAACGTATGAATATTTTTCGTCATACACCCTCTAGGAAAAGAAGAAAAAGTATGCTATTATAATGGTAACAGCCCGGGAGACCCGGGGCATATGCAGACAGGAGGATATGACGATGGATTACAAGAAAGCCGGAGTGGATATTGAAGCAGGCTACAAGGCAGTGGAACTGATGAAGGAGCATGTAAAGGGTACAATGCGTCCTGAGGTGTTAAACGGTCTCGGAGGTTTTTCCGGTGCATTTGCATTGGATAGCTTTATGAATATGAAGCAGCCGACTTTACTTTCCGGTACTGACGGTGTCGGTACGAAGTTAAAGCTCGCTTTTATTCTGGATAAGCACGATACCATCGGTATTGACTGTGTTGCAATGTGTGTAAACGATGTGGCATGTGCAGGTGGTGAGCCGCTGTTTTTCCTTGATTATGTAGCATGCGGAAAGAACATTCCGGAGAAAATTGCAACGATTGTAAGCGGTGTTGCAGAAGGCTGTAAGCAGGCCGGTGCTGCATTAATCGGTGGTGAGACTGCAGAGATGCCGGGCTTTTATCCGGAGGACGAGTATGACCTTGCCGGATTTGCAGTCGGTGTGGTGGATCGTCCGGAGATGATTACCGGTGAGAGCTTAAAGGCCGGTGATGTATTGATCGGCATCGCTTCCTCCGGTATTCACAGCAATGGTTATTCCCTGGTTCGTAAGGTGTTCCCGATGGAGCGTAAGGCACTCGATGTTTATTACGAGTCTCTTGGCATGACGCTTGGCGAAAAGCTTCTCACTCCGACCAAGATTTATGTGAAGGCTCTTTCTGCTTTAAAGAAGGGCGGAGTTGTTGTTAAGGCATGCAGCCACGTAACCGGAGGCGGTTTCTACGAGAACATTCCGAGAATGCTGTGTGACGGCATCCGTGTTAAGGTAAACAAGAATGCTTACGAGGTTCCGGCTATTTTTAAGATGCTTGCAAAGGACGGAAATATCGAAGAGCAGATGATGTACAATACCTACAATATGGGTATCGGTATGGTTATTGCAGTGGATAAGGAAGATGTAAACAAGGCTATGAACCTGATTATGATGGCGGGCGAGCAGCCGTATGTTCTTGGTGAAGCTGTAAACGGCGAAAAGGGCATCGATATTATCTAATGAAGTGACTTTTTCAGGGGAGCGCTGATTCTTTGGTGCTCCCCTATCAGTGCTTTTGTGGTTTTTGAAGGTGGTACGGCGTTTAAGAGCTTTTGTGAAGGAGGTACAAATGAAGGTTGTGGTTCTGGTATCCGGTGGCGGTACGAATTTACAGGCAATCTTAGATAAGATTTCGGCTGGAAAAATTACCAATACGGAGGTTGTTGCGGTAATCAGTAATAAAGCAGATGCGTACGCACTGGAGCGTGCGAAGAAGGCAGGGATTGCCGGGGAGTGCATTTCTCCGAAGAGCTTTCCGACCAGAGAAGAGTTCAATCAGGCGCTGCTTGCCGGTATTTCCGCGTACGAGCCGGATCTGATTGTTCTGGCAGGCTATCTTGTAATTCTGCCGGAATGCCTGATAAAGGCATATCCGAAGAAGATTTTAAATATTCATCCGTCCCTGATTCCGTCCTTTTGCGGAGATGGCTTTTATGGTCTGCATGTGCATGAGGCAGTACTGGCACGTGGCAATAAGGTAACCGGTGCAACCGTTCATTTTGTGGACGAAGGAACGGATACGGGGCCGATTCTTTTACAGAAGGCAGTTTCCGTAAAGCAAGGCGATACGCCGGAGGTTTTGCAGCGCAGAGTAATGGAGGAGGCGGAATGGGAGATTCTGCCGGCTGCAATAAATGCGATTGCAAACGGCAGGGTTGTCTGGGAAGATGGACATGCATTTGTAACCGAGTAGGTTTGGTAGCGTAGAGAAACGTTGATGGAAAATACGGAGGATTTGATATGAAGGTAATGATTGTTGGCGGAGGCGGAAGAGAGCATGCGATTGCCTGGAAGATTTCGCAGAGCGCAAAGGTAGATAAGCTTTACTGTGCACCGGGCAATGCAGGAATCGCTGAGATTGCAGAGTGTGTACCGATTGGTGTGATGGAGTTTGACCGCCTGGCAGAATTTGCCTGTGAGCACAAGGTTGATTTGACGGTAATCGGACCGGATGATGCACTCGGTGCAGGTATCGTAGATGTATTCGAAGCAAAGGGACTGCGCGTGTTCGGACCGAGAAAGAATGCGGCTGTGATTGAGGCTTCCAAAGCGTTTTCCAAGGATCTGATGAAGAAGTACAATATTCCGACTGCTGCCTATGAGGTATTTACCTCTGCAAAGGCTGCAATTGAGTATCTGAAGACGAGTTCTTTCCCGACTGTATTAAAGGCGGACGGGCTTGCGCTCGGTAAGGGAGTTTTGATCTGCAATACCTATGAAGAGGCTGTTGCAGGCGTAAAGTCGATTATGCAGGACAAGCAGTTTGGAAGCGCAGGCGACAAACTCGTGATTGAGGAGTTTATGACCGGTCGTGAGGTTTCCGTGCTTGCTTTCTCTGACGGAAAGACGATTAAGACAATGACCAGTGCACAGGATCACAAGCGCGCCAAAGATGGAGATCAGGGACTTAACACCGGCGGAATGGGAACGTTTTCCCCGACTCCGTTCTATAACCGGGAAGCGGATGATTTTTGTAAGAAATATATTTACCAGCCGACTATCGATGCGATGAAGGCAGAGGGAAGAACGTTCCAGGGTGTCCTTTTTGTCGGATTGATGCTCACGCCAAAGGGACCGCGCGTCCTGGAGTACAATGCACGTTTTGGCGATCCTGAGACACAGGTTGTTCTTCCTCGTATGAAAAATGATATCGTAGAGGTGTTCGAGGCTTGTATCGATGGAACGCTGGATCAGGTGGACCTTCAGTTTGAGGACAATGCGGCAGTTTGTGTCGTACTTGCTTCTGACGGATATCCGGAGCATTATGAGAAGGGATTTCCGATTTCCGGTCTTGAGACCTTTAAGGGCAAGGACAGTTATTTTGTGTTCCATGCCGGCACAAAGCTTTCGGACGGTCAGGTGGTTACCAATGGAGGCCGTGTACTCGGTGTAGTTGCCAAGGCAGACAATTTAAAGGAAGCACGTGCAGAGGCATACAAGGCAACCGAGTGGATTACATTTGCCAATAAGTATATGAGACATGATATCGGCAAGGCAATCGATGCAATAGAAGAATAAAAAACGGTGATTTACGGGCTGCTGCAGGAACCGGTACGAAACGGATTCCTGCAGCAGTTTTTATATTGACGGGCTTTGCAAACTATTCCGCATATCGTGCATTCTGTGCAGGGAAGGTTGTAAATAAGAGAATTATCGTCTATACTATGGGTGTTGCAACGAATAAGAGAGAAAAGGAGTAGAGTATCGTGAAAATAAAGCTATCCGTCAGTGAGGAATGCTACGAACGGATTCGGGACGAACTGACCGCGGCCGGGTTTGAAATCGATGACGATGCAGAATTTGTTCTCGCACAGAGGGGACGGTTTAAGGATTATCTTCCGGTTCTGAATGGAAACGGAGAACGGGTTCATGTGAAAATGGACGACATTATTTTTATTGAATCCTTCGGACATTCGGTGGAGGTACATACGACCGGGAATGTATACAAAACAACAGACAGGCTATATCAGCTGACTGCGGCACTGGACCCGGAAAAGTTTCTGCGGGTAAGCAATTCAGTCATCATTGCAAAAGGAAAAATCAAGCATATGAAACCGACCTTTTCCATGAAATTTGTATTGCTGATGTCGGACGGAAGTTATGTGGATGTGACGAGGAGTTATTACAGTAGTTTTAAAGAGTCTATGGGATTATAAAGGAGGATAAGAATATGGAAGCATCAATCAGCTTAGGGGTGTTAGTTTTACTCGTGCTAGTCGTACTGGTTATCATTGGAGTGATTTACAACAGAATTTATACAAAAAGAATCAATAAGGCATTGGAGGAAGGTGCAAGTCTGGCACACAACAAAATGGCGGAGCCGGAGCGTGTTTCAAAATCACTGATGGTGATTGCGGCGGTCATCGGATTTATTATTTTACTTGCAAATATTTCAGGACTTCAAAACAGAATTCAGTTTTTGGAGCATCAGATGAATCAGATGAATGCACAGCTGTATCAGGAAATAAGGGAGTATTCCGACTCTGTCACGGAATTGATTGAGGAGAAGGAAAGTGCAGTACTCAGTGCTGATATGACGGTGGGTGCGCTTGATGCCGGGGAAGAGACGGTAGAATATTGTTTTTCTATACTTCCTAAGGTGGTTTCGGATGATATGAAGCTTGAGGTGTGGGTTGGAGATAAAAAAGCGGAATTGAAGAAAGAAGATGAAATGTTTCGGGGAAGCATTCTTCTGAACCTGTTTGGTATCTATGAAGCACCGGTTCTTGCCATAACAAATCATGGGGAAACGATATGTGAGAAGCTTGACAGGCTCACAATCGGAGCAGTAGCGGAGCGGGCGCTTCCAATGCCGGACTGCAATGTTACCCCGAAGGAGCAGAAGCTGAAAAACGGGAAAATGAAGATTGCAATGGAACTGAGTTTCTTTTTCCGGGAGTCTGTTGCACAAATTACAAAGGCTGAACTGTCTGTACGTGTAAACGGTACGGAGATAGAACGTAAGGAGGTTTCTGATAAATTTAACGGCACTGAAGCGAAGTCGGTAGAATATACAGGCGAAATCAAAGCCGGGGAAGGCGACCTGATTGAGTTGTATCTGGATTATACGGATGAGCTGGAATACCGTTATGAGATGAAGGTATACGACTATCAGCAGAAGGACAACGGAACCAGTGTTTCCTGCGGAAGCAGTGCGAAAAAGATAATGGACCGGAACGGAACTGTGATTTATGCGGTAGAATAGAATTATAGGGAAATGAAAAAGGGATGCCACACTGGGGAGAGGCATCCCTTTTTTCTGCATTATTTCGACGAGGAAATAAAAAAAGCTTCAAACTCAGGATCAAGCAGGGAGTAGTCTTCTTCAGGGCTGTCGTTCATCAAAGCAGCCGGTTCCGGCTGCTTTGATGTGGTATTGTCCTGTAAAACTTCGGTTTCCATGAAGCCGGGTTCTTCCGGAGGTTCCTCTTTCTGTGCTTCTGCCTCTTCTATAATCTTCGTCAGGATGCTGATTTTGGTTCTGCAGACGTCCTTCTGCAGGGAAAGCGTGTAGTTGCCACGGCGTATGGCACGTTTTCTGGCAAACGGTTCATCGGAGTTGGCAAGAGCATCCCAGATGAGGGAAAGACAATAAATTGAGCCAATAACACGTATGATGGCACCCATAAACCAAAAAACGACATAGGATAAGGACCCGACAAAGATAGAAAAAGCGTCGAGAGATTCAGGCTTATAAAAGTTTGGTCTAAGCATGGAAATCAGCATATTATAGAGCCGAAAGATAAGGGGAGAGAACACAAGAAGAAGCAAGCTGATTTTGCCTGCTTTTTCCTTGTTCTCCTGCCTTATGATGAGCCTCTTCAGGGTTTCTTTTTCATACGGGAGCTCGATTGCTGCATATTCCGGAGAATACAGCCTGCAATCGAGAATCTCCTTTTCTGCTGTAATCTTGTTCAAAAAAACCTCCTGATTAACGCAATTTAACGGAGTTTGCCATGTCAAGCAGGGACCGGGAACAGTTTCCCAGCTGCTGGCTGATGGCGGTGTTTTCCTCGGCACTGGCAGCGGTAGTTTCTACCGTACCGGAAAAGGTTTTTAATTCGGTATTGATTTTTTCAATGAAAGATTGCTGCTTTTTCACAAATTCGACAATCTCATCAATTTTTTCCTTTGCCTCCATCGAATCGTCAACACCCCTCTGCAGGGTGGAGGAGGTGGTGGCAACCATCGACTTTCCGGTCTTTACGGCAGTGACAGTGTCAGAAATCAAGGAACTGATATTTTTACTTGCCTGGGCACTGGAAGCTGCCAGTGCACCGATTTCGCCGGCAACGACTGCAAATCCGCGTCCTGCTTCGCCTGCTCTGGCCGCCTCAATAGATGCATTCAGGGCAAGAAGGTTAGTCTGGGAGGCGATGCCTGCGATTTCGTCGGTAAAGGAGACAATCTGTTGGGAGGATTTTTCTATAGAGTTCATGGCAGCAACCAGCTCATCCATCTCTTTAGAACCCTGCTGTAAATGCCGGTTCGAAACCGCAGCGGTCTCATAAACCTTTAATGCACATTCGGATATATTCTTCGCCTGGGAGGTCAGCTCTTCCATATCACCGGATACGGAATTAATGGATTCATTCTGCAAGGTAGCACTTTGGGCAACACCCTCGGAAATCTGCTCTAATTGTTCGGAATACTGATATACCTGCTCGGATTCTTCTTTCATTCGGGAGAAGGATGTCTTCAGGTAAGAAAGAATGCTTTCCAGTGATTCCTTAATCTGAATGTAGTTCCCCTTAAACTCGGAATGAATGTCGACGGTCAGGTCTTTATCGGAAATCGCAGCAACGGTTTTGGATATCTGTTCGATATAGCCTCTCAGACCGACAACAGTTTCATTAAGCGAATCAGTAAGATGAGAGATTTCGGAAGAATTCTGTTCTTCGTCAAAAACGATATCCAGCTCACCCTCGGCGATTTTGCTGACCTTGGCTGTGATGGATTCGAGTGGGAGAAAAAGAACGGAAACATTTCCTTCTGCCAGCTTTGTTGAAACATAACGCGTGATGAAAAAGATACCCACATATAAAACTGCAAGAATAAGTAAGAAAATAAGCAGGCTGTCCAGTGTCTGAACCGAAATGATTTTCCAGCCTGTAGCTTCGGAGGTTGCAGAGGCTGCTATTTTCAGTCCACCCTTGTAATCAGACAGGAGCGAAGAACGGAGGTCTTGGGCAGCTGCCTTTTCATAGCGTCCGTGGTTGGCTTCCGAAAGGGAAGTACTCGAGGAAATGGAAAGCTCATATGCTTTGTTCGGGTGAGTGAGAAGAAGACCGGAGGAGTCTGTCAGAAAGCAGTAATCGTTGCCCTGATAGCTATCCTGCATAAGCGAGACAAGATCGTTCATATACATATCCATCCCGACAACGCCTATCACCTTTCCGTTTTTGTAGGTAGCCTTGGAGAGAGTGATACAGATTCCGCCTGACTGCTCGTCGACATACGGTGCGGAAATGTAAACCCGGTCCGGATTTTCCTGTGCCTTCAGATACCATTCACGCTGTGTGACATCAAAATCCTCCGGTGGCTGCCAGCCGCCGCTCATGACAGTAATATTTTCATTGTAGCAGCTGTAAACGGCAGAAACCTGTTCGTCCATCTCGACCATCTCATCTACATAGGTCAGAATGGACGGGTAATCCGTAATCGTACCACTGCTGATTCCACTTGCAATGGCATTTATCATGCTGATTTTCTCATTCATGGCAGAGTCGACCTTCAATGCATACTGTTGGGCTTCATTTTTGGTTTGGTCTGTGCTCAGACGGAAAATAAGAAAAATGGAAATGACTGCTGTCTCGATTGCTACTGCAAACAGTACGAACGTGATGATCTTTGAAAAAACGACAGAAACCCGGGTGCTTAATGACTGCTCCTTGTCTGCTCTTTTCTCTTTCCCCATAAAAGGCCTCCTTTCACTCCGGTTACTGTGATATGGTTTCACAGCTCGGACCCATGCTGAGTACTAAAATTGTAATGAAAATACATATGATGCATCATCATAATTATAGCATTTTTTTTTACAAATTACCAGTAATATCTTAATGATTTGTCGTGTGAAGCACGAGAACTTCTTCTGCCAATGATACACTAGATTAATGGAGCTTTTGATGAAATCATGCGTTTACTAAATGTGAATGCAGTATAAGCCATACTATGTTGCGAATATTCTGCTGATTTCGACATAATTTGCAAGAAAATAATAAAATGATAGAATATTTACTATATTTTCTTTTTGATTTGATGTATAATCGAACTTGCTAGCAATCAGACGTCGAAACCAAAATG
>CALZBV010000003.1 GCA_945622055.1 uncultured Clostridia bacterium | reverse complement strand
CTCCGCTCTAATCTTTTCCTGAACCCTTGATTTTCAAGGGTTTTTTGATTCTATTTTGAACTTTCCTAATCTATTTGTCTCACCTTAATGACATTGACATCGCCCCAAAAACTCCATAATAAAATCACCTACCATTTTGTATGACAGATGCTTTCCGATTTCTAACTATCATTCATTTGTTTTCAATTTCTAACGAAAGAAAAGGCTGTACCGAAATACAGCCTTCCTATCACTTATTTATCTCACCTTTCGTTCAAATCAAAAGGTCCTTATAAAACTCAGAATAATCTGTTCTCTTTTCCTTCGTAAACTGAATTGCAGAACGCGGATGCTGATTCAAAAGTCCCGTCATCAGATACTGAAGATCATACCCCCATACAACACCCTTTTTACGTAGTTCAATCATATGCTCCTCAATAAAGCGGAATATCGGGTATACATTGTATTTCGGATTCTTCAAAAATCCAATCAGCAGCTCCATCGCACAGTTTCCGGCACCACGTCCCATGGAAAGGTACGTAGCATCCAGCCAGTCCACTCCGTCAC
This sequence comes from uncultured Clostridia bacterium, assembly GCA_945622055.1. GTDB lineage: Bacteria > Bacillota > Clostridia > Lachnospirales > Lachnospiraceae > SIG307. Next base: position 29,846 of record CALZBV010000003.1, on the reverse strand, counting down.
CGCAAGCCTCAATCGTATTTGCAAAGGCCAGCTGCTGGTTGTTGTGCGCATGAACGCCCACCTTTTTGCCGTACTTGGCTGCAAATTCCAAATACATGTCCGCTATCCTCGTCATCTGCTCCGGGTAAATAGAACCAAAGCTGTCCACGATGTAAATAACATCTACCGGGGACTTTCCAAGCATATCCAGTGCCACCTTAATCTCGTTGTCATTTGCATGGGAAATAGCCATGATGTTACAGCTGGTTTCATAGCCCTTTTTCGCAGCATCCTCTACCATGTCAATCGCTTCCGGCATCTGCTGGATATATGCAGCTACACGGACAAGGTCAACCGGGCTGTTTACCTTCTGGTCAAAATCATCCTTATCATGACGTCCGATATCTGCCATAATCGCAAGCTTCAGGTCAGAGTTGTTCTCTCCAACGATCTGACGGATATGCTCATCGGAAGAAAACTTCCACTTACCGAACTTACTCTCGTCAAATACCTTTTTGGAAGCACGATAACCAAACTCCATATAGTCAATTCCGGCTCTGACATTTGCTTTATATAATTCATTTACAAAGTCATCCTCGAAGAAGAAATCATTTACAAGGCCGCCATCACGAAGTGTTGCATCTACAACCTTAATACTTTCTCTGAAACCTAACAGGTTTTCAATCTGTTTCATTTCTCTACCACCCTTTCCACCATTCAAACGCACTATTGCTTTGTCGCGTTGAAGTGATAAAATTACTATAACAGATTTTTCTCACTTCGTCAACACCCAACCGTAAATTCCCTCCAAGCTGTTTCAGGAAAACTCAGAATTTCTCCATATTCCCATAAAACCTGCTTAAATGCTCTGTCCGTAATATGCATTTGCACCGTGCTTACGGTAATAATGCTTGTCCTGAAGCTCCTGCGGAGCCGGCTGAATTCTTGCGTTAATCGTCTCAGCACGATATGCCATCTTTGCTACTTCCTCAAGTACAACTGCATTGTGTACTGCCTCGTGTGCATCCTTGCCCCAGGCAAACGGTCCATGATTCTTACAAAGTACTGCCGGAACTGCAAGAGGGTCCTTCTCCATTCTCTTGAACTCGGATACAATCAAAAGTCCGGTGTTGGTCTCATATGCCTCTTCAATCTCAGCCTTCGTCAGACATCTGACACACGGAATCTCTCCATAGAAATAATCTGCATGCGTTGTACCGTAGCACGGAATGCTTCTTCCTGCCTGAGCCCAGCTGGTTGCATAAGAAGAATGCGTATGAACTACGCCACCAAGCTGCGGATATGCCTTATATAACTCCAGATGCGTCGGAGTATCAGAAGACGGATTGTATCTGCCCTCCACCTTATTTCCGTTTAAATCCATCAATACCATATCATCCGGTGTCAGCTTGTCGTAATCAACACCGCTCGGCTTAATCGCAAAAATCCCGGTCTCCTGGTCAATCTCACTGACATTTCCCCAGGTAAACGTAACAAGACCATACTTCGGAAGCAGCATATTTGCTTCATATACTCTCTTTTTTAACTCTTCTAACATGGTTTTCTCTCCTTTGAAATCGTGCGTCCGCACCATTTTGGTTGCCGACGCACGTAATGTCATAGCTTCATTTACAGCGGAAGATTCTCCACTGCTGCTCTTTCAATTGCAAGACCGTTTGCATAGCGCTTAAGGAATGCATCAAAGCCCTGAACATCCTTCTCCGTCGGTGCAAGCGTGGTTCCCTTTTCACCCGCGAATACCTTTGTATTCAAGAACTCGGAAAGACTCTGCCCCTCTGCCTTCGTCCGCATATAGGAAGCAAGGACGGCACAGCCCCATGCACCGCCTTCCCCTGCGGTTTCCATTACGGTAACCGGGGTGTTAATTGCACCTGCCATAATGCTCTGACCCACGCCCTTGGTCTTAAATAATCCACCATGACCAATAATCTCGTCTACCTTAACGCCCTCTTCCTTCAGAAGAATATCAAGACCGGTCTTTAAGGCGCCAAGTGCCGTAAACAGGTTCACCCGCATAAAGTTTGCAAGGTTAAACCGGCTGTCAGGCGTACGAACAAATAACGGACGACCCTCTTCAAAGCCGGTAATGTGTTCACCGGAGAAATAGTTGTATGCTAACAATCCGCCGCAATCTGCATCTCCTTCGAGTGCCTTGTTGTAAAGCACACCAAAGATACGGTTCATATCAGCCTCCATACCCATTGCTTCCGAGTATTCCTTAAAGATATTCACCCATGCATTCAAATCAGAGGTACAGTTGTTGCAGTGCACCATTGCGACAAGACTGCCATCCGGAGTCGTAACAAGGTCGATTGCATCATATACCTTCTGTAACTCCTTCTCCAACACAATCATCGCAAATACGCTGGTACCTGCAGAAACATTACCGGTTCTCTGTGCAACCGCATTCGTAGCCACCATACCGGTTCCTGCATCACCCTCCGGCGGACAGAACGGAATTCCTGCCTTTAAATTACCGCTCGGGTCCAAAAGCTTCGCGCCTTCCTCGGTAAGTACACCTGCCGGAGTACCTGCGGTAAGCACCTTTGGAAGAATACTTCTTAAATTCCAGTTGTAATTCTTATCCTTTACCAGTGCATCAAAGCTATCAATCATCTTCTGGTTGTAATCACCCGTTGCGGTGTCAATCGGAAACATACCGGAAGCCTCACCAACTCCAAGAACCTTCTCTCCGGTCAGCTTCCAGTGAATGAAGCCGTCAAGTGTCGTCATGAAACGAACCTCCGGAACATGCTTCTCCCCATTAAGAATAGCCTGGTACAGATGGGCAATGCTCCAACGTTGCGGAATATGGTAAGAAAACAGCTCCGTCAGCTTCTCGGAGGCTTCGCCTGTAATCGTATTTCTCCAGGTTCTGAACGGAACCAGAAGCTCTCCTGCCTCGTTAAATGCCATATACCCATGCATCATTGCACTGAAGCCGATGCTTCCGATGGTCGTCAGCGTAATACCATACTGCTTCTTTACATCCTCTGCAAGCTTTGCGTAGCAGTCCTGAAGACCATTCCAGATTGCATCCAGACTATACGTCCAGATACCGTTCTCAAGCTTGTTCTCCCAGTCATGTGCACCAGACGCAATCGGTTTATTATCCTCACCGACTAAAACTGCCTTGATTCTTGTGGACCCAAATTCAATTCCCAGGGAAGTATTTCCCTTTTCAATCATTTCCTTAACCGTCATGTTTTTCCTCCGTTTCCTTTTGGATTCCTCCCCGTGCAAAACAGCTCTTATGCACGCAACCCAATTACTATAATCGTACAATAAAAACCCCTGATTGTCAAGCAAAGGCGCCATACTGTTTTCCATGCTTTGACACCATTCTGTTTGTCATGCATAACACGACGCTTCCTTTTGACAGTTCACATTATTCATAAATAAGCAGGCTTCCTTTTTGTTTACCATTTTATAGTATGTACCGGAGAGTTTCGTTCTCGGAGGCACATTTTAACCGTACAGAAATATTATCCACCGCCTGGTAAAGGTATTCCGTCAGCTTCTCATCATTTTCATAGTATTCCAGTGTTAATTTTTTAATAACTTCCTTTAATTCAGCGCGTAGCTCACCCAGAGTCTTCTTCTGTATCAAGGCCTGCAGCTTCAGATACTCTTCAGGTTCAAATCCCGGACTTGATATCTTTTTTTCTGCCAGAATATGACCAATGACATTCATTCCCACACCCCGAAAAATGATTTAAAAGCCCGTTATACATATTCAAGGCTTCTTTTGTTTTCTCTTCGACGCACTTTACACCGAATGCATACATTCTTTCAGCAGACAGTTTATCCTTAGGAGCTAATAAAACCTGTCCCTCCCGCTCCCCTTCACGGATGCAATATAACACAGCCTCCATGAGCTGCTGCGCCCTGTCATAGGATATAGAAGTACTTTCTTTTGATGTATAGCTTTCTGCAAGTTTTGCCACAATCGGTACGAGTTCTTCCAGCTCATAGTTCATTCAGACTACCTCCAAAAAGCTCTCTTAATGCATCCAGATACAATTCATAGCTCCAGCGTTCCTGCTGGTCAAACCTTGAATACACTCCGTATCCGTCTGTCTCCTTAAATCCCCTGTAGCCTGCTCGAATTGCCTGTGCAAAATCAGTTGCGCATCCTGCTGTGATAATGAAAGCCCAAACCGTTCGGTATACTGATTCGTTTCAATCACCTTAGATAATTGATTATTATTCTGCAACAAATCCAACCAGCTATTATCCATGAAACAGCACTCCTATCATAAATGATAGGTCATTATAGCACCCTCCCGCTTAGAGAAACAGACTTGAATTTTTAGCTGTTTTGTGGTAATATAATTGTAGTTTCAGTGATGAATCCACCTCAAAACTCACTCTTCTTAACAACAAATAGCAGATAACTTAATTTCGTTATCTGCTATGCTTTTATGTAAAACCATCTATAGTGTTCATATGCCCCTTAATTTTCTATGAATTCAAATAACTGCCACAATACGGACATTTACTGGAATATCCCGCGGCTGCCTGAAAGGAAGCACCACAATTCGGACAATTCACTGCTATCAGCTGCAACTGATTCGGATCAACCGGCTTATCATCCATCAGCTCCTGTTCTCCCGGAAGTACCTCATTTCTTACCGATTTGGGATCAAACCCAAACTTGCCCTGATATTCATAAATGTCAATCGTCATCCCGATTGGAAATAGATTGGAACCCTTCGCAAACTCCGTAGGCAGAATTGCCTCCCGCTCTATTTTGTTCTTGTCAAAATAGTGTACATTTACATTCAGGGTATACTCCCCATTCACCATATAGGAGGTATTCTCTACATAACTGTAAATTTTCGCCGCATATTTATCGCCACATCGGATAATTTTCTTCTGTTTTGCATTGCTGCAGACAACACTCATAATAAACGCAAGACCTAAAACAACAAAACCGATGGGCAATAGAATGAAGCCTCCAAGCCCCTTCATTTCATTTGCAACGGACGCAAAAATAATTGTCATAATTCCACCGATTCCGGCAAACACACCGCCTATCATTACCAAAATCTTCTGCATACTGTTCATAGCCTATCTCCTTTATGAAATGGGGTTCAAACCGTCCGAACCGAAAAGAAACATTTTGTCTGATACATTGTACTCTTATATGAAGTCCCCGGCCTCCCGTAGATATTTGACAATCGGCATAATATACTTTTTGTCGGAGATGTCATAAGAATGTGATATCATCTCTCCCATTTTCTTATCCTGCTCGGTTGCATCCTTTTTCCTTCTTGTCATGGCAGCAAATGCCTTCATAGCTAATCTGGAAGGCAGCTTCATCTTTTCATAAGAGAGCCCTCCCTGACAATAATGCTTGCATATCCTCACCACATCTTTATTCTACCATAATAACTGTTATTTTTCTACTATGAGATAGCCCCTCCCGGATGCCCCATTTCTCCTCTTCTTATAAAGTCTTCGGCTCTAACCCATTTTTTAAGGTAAACACCGTGTTTTCTTTATCCAGCACCGCCTTATATTCAACCAGTCCGCACCACACCCCGGCCATTCTCTGCAACAGCAATCAGCATCTGTTCCAAAATGATATTAAATTCTGTGCTGCTATCGTGTAAATCCCTGTTAAGTCAATCCGTTTCACAGAAGATCATACAGTCCAAATCCACAAAAGGATTTTAATTACAAAAGAATTCTTTAATGATTGCCTCTACTCTCTCCACATCCAAAGGATGTTCTGCGGTCTCAAAGGTTGCAATTAAATCGATAGAAGGTATTATTCCATTATCACAATATAATCTTATTTTCTTGCATGCGTTATTCCGGTATTCCTGATCATCCATCAATCCAAAATGTTCCCAATACACTCTTTTTCCTGTAATCGGGTGCCTGACTGTAAAATCGGGATAGATACACATTCCATTGTCAAGCATTATTTTTTCCTCATACCGAAATGGGATTTCGTATCGATAGAGCATCATGTCAATAATCACCTCAGACTTGGAACGAAGATATTTTCCCCGACTTCCCTTATGAACAAGATGCTCCGGATACCCGGCTCCCCCTCATATTCTTCCTCCATCCATATCTTTAAATCTTCTCTTTGAACAGAAAAAAATGGTTCCAGCAAATGCCTCCACTCCTCATGTTTCAACATATCCTCCGCTTTCCCCTCAACCTTCTTCATCTGATGTTCATAATATTTCAGTGCTTTCACCAGATGACTCAGCTCCTCGTACCTGCTCTCATAGTATTTTTTCAGTGCCAATTTCTCCGCCAATCTCCTCTCACTCTTAGGAAGATAAGATGCACAGTGTGCATCTCCTGTGCAAAACCACTTATAATTTTTACCATTCTTTGCACATCGCAAATCTCCACTTGGCATCTTCTTTAAAATTATTTCAATCTGTCTCATTTCCTGTTCGCTACGCTCAATCATTTCATTTGCTTCACTACATGTTAGTTTCATTTTTCCCCCTATGCACGGTTTCTTATTTTGAATTTTCTCCCGTGGACCTGACGCCCGCTTTTCTCCTCACAGGCCCACGGAAACTCCGGTTCCTTTCCCTTTTGCTGTCTCCCGTGGGCCTGACGCCCGCTTTTCTCCTCACAGGCCCACGGAAACTCCGGTTCCTTTCCCTTTTGCTGTCTCCCGTGGGCCTGACGCCCGCTTTTCTCCTCACAGGCCCACGGAAGTTCCGGTTCCTTTCCCTTTTGCTGTCTCCCGTGGGCCTGACGCTCGCTTTTCTTCTCACAGGCCCACAGAAGTTCCGGTTCCTTTCCCTTTTGCTGTCTCCCGTGGGCCTGACGCCAACTTTTCTCCTCACAGGCCCACGGGAACGCTAATACCTTTCCTGCTTTACTTCGCCGCGGGGCGAAATGGTAAAAATGATTGCTCCCAGCTCATCGGTTCGCAAAATCTTACAACCGATTGCTTCAAGTCTCCTAATAGTTTCTTCATGCGGATGTCCGTAGCGGTTGTTTCGTCCACAGGAAATGACCGTAATTTCAGGTTTCAAAGCCCACAAAAGCTCCTCTGAGGTCGAAGTATCCGAGCCATGATGCCCGGCTTTTAAGACAGTGACTTTTCTTTGTTCACTCCATTCACTCTTTTCCAGATAGCGAAGAATCTGTGGTTCCACCTCCTTTGTTGCATCCCCTGTAAGAAGTAGCCGTAGTACCCCAAACTCCACCCCCAGTACCATCGATGCACTGTTTCTGTCCTCATAGCGTTTCCCGTTATCCGGGGACATACAAAGAAATCCCGTTCCGTCTCCGGTTGATATCCTGTCCCCTGCTGAGACATAAACAAGCTCCACTCCCTTCTGTTCTGCCAAAGAAACAAGACGCAAATATCCCTCCTCTTTTTCTAAAAGCGCTGGAAGTATCAGCCTTTCAACAAGAATGGTTCCCGCATAAACCGGTGAATTCCGCCCTGATGTTCCACAATCCGGCATAAGAGTCAGAAGCTCTGAAAGCCCATTGATATGGTCTTCATCAATATGGCTTACAAATGCGCCTGCAATTCTCCCAATCCCCTTCGACTTCAGAAACGGAATCAGGCGTTTTGCCCCAACTCCTGAAATACTAGAACTTCCACCATCCACCAAATACACGTTTTTTCCAAAATGTACGCCGTTGCCTTCCTCAATCACAATTGCCTCTCCCTGCCCGACCGAAAGGAATGTAACCTCAAATGGATTTGCAGAATATGGGAGCAGGCAGAATGGCAACACGGCAAAAGCTGCATGATAGAGCCGGATTCGAGGCGGTACCCGCTCTCCGGTTCTTTTGTTTCGTAACCGTATTTTCCTCCTGTTCTGCTTCCACAAAACAATTCCGGCAAATAAAAGCAGATAATACAAGCCCACCTGCCACAGCTTTGGTTTCCCAATCAAAAGTACAGAAAACGGGAAAATGGATATAATCCGGCAAAGCAGCTCATAAAGCCATAATATCGCCCGAACCGTTCCCGCAAAAAACACACCTGCCACAGGAAAAACCATCCCAAGACCTCCGGAAAGAATCGCACAGGACAAAAGCACGTTCATAAGCGGTACAACAATTGGATTTATCAGACAGCCGTACAACGGAAATTCAAAAAAATGAACTGCCGTAACCGGAAAAGTAATGAGCGTAATCGCCAGTCCAAACTGTGCCGTTTCCTTTCCTTTTTCCAACCATCGTTTCCAGGTGCTTTTTCCTTCTTTCCTCTCTTTCTCATCTCGATCCTTTTCGTCCCCTAATACCCCCGCAAAAACCGATGCCGCGTAGGCCGCTGCAAAAGAAAGCTGAAATGATGCCGTAAACAGTGCTCCAGGGCTCTGAAACAACAACACCAGTAAGCTTACCGACATCGCCGACAAGGTATCATAGGTTCTCCCGAGTACGGTTGCCAACAACAGCAGTAAAAACATGATCATCGCCCGTTTTGTTGAAACTCCGGCATTTACCAGTTCCCCATAAAGCAGCACACATCCCCCTGCAATCGGAATCGCACCGTTTCTACCGAAAAACGTTCTTCGAAGCGCTGTATAAACTGCTGCCCCAAACATGGAGACATGCAGTCCAGAGATAGCCAGAATATGAGAGATTCCACCCCGTCGATATAAATCATTGGTCTCCTCCGGAAGAAGCGCACGTTCCCCCAAAAGCATGGAGGATATCACTCCCGCTCCTGTTCCGAGATACTCGGAAAAGCTCTGTAGTATTCGTTTTTTGATTTGGAATAATGCCTGATTCAGGCGATGATAAGAAAAATCTGTGATTTCAATTTTGGAAGCTGTGAAAGCTCCTGTAATATTTTTAGAAAAATAAAACTGCTTTGCATCAAACTGTCCGGGATTTTCCGCCGGAAGAAATTCACTTCCCTTTCCAAACAGGAAAACGCTCTGTCCGTCTTTTACCGGTTCAGTACCGTCCGAAGGTATGGGACAATAAACCATCAGGGTTCCAACCTTCTGATATACCGTACCTTCTGCTGCAAACGAGGCTGCTTTTGCCTGCTTCAGCTCAAAGGAAAATCCGTCCCTGGTAAAGGAAAGCTTCGTTGCCCGCCCCGTAAGCAGTAGTTCACTTCCTTCCGACAAGCACTGTTTATACCGGCTCTGGTTCTCCTCATAAGCAGTTCGAACCAGTTCCATCCGTCCAAATCCCAACACGCAAAAAAACGGTGCCAGAAAGAGTAGCTTGTCCGAAATTGACAGCCTCTGCCTTCGAAAAAGCAGCTCCCCCAGGAAGCCGCTAATTCCGGCCGCCAGAAGAAGCGTTACCGCCAACAGCATAATTTTTCCCTGTTCTTCCAGTACAATTCCTAACGCAAACGCTGCCGCACACAGTACGGCAGGGCGCTTTAACACAAGATATCTTTTCGTAATGTATATTCTCCTTCTTACTCATTTTCCACAATATTCAGGTTTCGTTCATAACACAGACTAAGATCCATTTTCTGAAACAGCTTGTGCACCTGTCCATCAATCAAAAACTGAACCTTCTGCACACCCGGAAGATTCACCAGACTGTTTACCACCGAATAAATCAAAACCTCCTCCGAGATTTCCCCGGTCTTTTCCAGAAAATGCGAGTCAAAATCCACCGTACATACTCCGTCCTTCGTACTTACCGAATGAATTTCCACCGTCTCCGGAAGCACCGGGTACATTCCCTGCTCCGTTGGACCGGCAATCAGCTGACGAAGTACCGCAAGCTCCTCCGACTCATTGCTGTTGTAGGCAAGTGTCACACTGCTGGCAAGCAAAACCCTTCCGCTTTGGTCCGTATAATACAGAATGGTCTGCACACTTAGCATACTGGACGCATCCGGTCCGGTGGATTCAAGAAAATCCTCCGCCTTCATAATACCAATCGGAGTATTCTGGCTATTCATCAGAGGCTGTCCCGAAACATAAAACTCAACCGTATCCACCTGCTTACTCTGACAAAGCGTCTTTACAATTGCAGCTCTCATCAATACTTCATTTACACCGGACACCCCGGCATAGCTTCCGTCAAACAACAACGTAACCAATCCATTGGACTGCATTGTAATCTCCGGCATATGAACCGACGCATCCATTGCGGACAAATGCTCCGCCTCCGAAGGCATACGCAACTGCTTCAGAAGCTCCTCTATCAGTTCCACACCTTCCCTGCTTTTCGGTGAAAAATGCTCTCCAACCAGCACGTTATCCTTCTGCTGCAAATAATATACGCAATACTCCCCGGAAGGAACTACTTCCGGTGCTTCCTGCTTTTTGCAGCCGATGAATATGCCAAAAAGCAGTACAATAAAAAACCAATTCCGTTTCATGACTGCCTCCCTACTGAACAACCAGTGCAAAGCTAAGCGGAATACGCACCGTGAAAATGGACCCTACGCCCGGAACGCTCTGCACCTTTACCGCACCACGATGCATCTGTACTGCACTTTTCGTAATAGACAAACCAAGACCGCTTCCGCCATTCTCTCTGGAACGTGCCTTGTCAACACGATAAAAGCGCTCGAAAATCATCCCCTGCTCTTCTTCCGGAATACCGATTCCGGTATCCTCCACCCGCACGTAAAAATAGCGGTGGTCCGAGTTTAAGGACACCATTACCCTGCCGCCGTCGCGGTTATATTTGATTGCATTTTCAATCAGGTTCGTAAACACAAGGGAAAGCTTGACCTCATCTACCTGTGCCACTACCGTACGATAGCTCTCCAGTGTCATCTCAATTCCACGCTTTAACGCAAGAGGCTTTAGGCGTCTTAAAATCGTTTCCAGAAGCTTATTAATGTTAACTTCACCGAGGTTCATTTCACCCTCGGTCTTATCAAGCTTAACGAGGGAAAGCAAATCATTGACAATCTTCGCTTCACGATCAATCTCCGAATTAATGTCCGCAATAAACTCCTGATACATCTCAATCGGCACATCTGGTTCCAGCACCAGCGAATCCGAAAGGACCTTGATTGCAGTAAGTGGTGTTTTCAGCTCATGGGACACATTGGAAACAAACTCCTGTCTGGATTTTTCCGTTGCCGCCATACGCTGCATCATTCGCTCAAAGGCTTCTGCAATCTGCTCCACTTCATAAAAGCTTCTGCCCTCCAAAAGACTTCGCCCGTCATTACTTTCCGTAATGCTGTCAATTCTTGCCGAAAGCGTTCTCAGTGACCGCGTCAGCATCCGCGATACCACAAGTGTCACCGTCAGAATCATCACAAAGGAACCAACCAGCAAAAGAGCTGCATTTTCTCCAAGCCTTCTATGCTCTGTCGCAAGCGTTTCCGTGCCGGAATAAAAAAACAGCGCTCCAATCACCTGCGTCTCCTTATCCTCTCCGGACAAATGCAGCGGCAGAATCACCTTCACGGTTTCCGAAGCCTTTTCATAGCCGGCATACTCCGTACCGCCAAGGGCACGAATCGCCTCACCGGAAATCAATGTTCTTCCTTCTTCCCTGCCTGCAGTATCCTTCACCATTACGAGATCCCTGTTAATTAAAAAAATACGTCCGTCAAACGCCTCTGCCATTGCGGAAAGCTCTGCCGAAAGCTCTGCCTGTGAAGGATTCTCCAGATATCCGTTTTGTTCGATTTTACCGGTCAGATTCCTGCCTATCTCACGCACCTGCTGAATTCGCGTCTCGTATTCGTATTGGCGGTGCTGAAGAACCAGCAGATTCATCAATACATACACCGGAAGCATTCCAAACAAAAGAAGCGTAAAAATCAGACACACACGCATACTGCGCATTGCTTTAAAATTCATTTTATGCTTTGAAAAAATAACCAACACCCCATTTTGTCTGAATATAAACCGGTTCACTCGGATTGCGCTCAATTTTTTCTCTCAACCGTCTGACATGAACATCCACCGTACGGACATCCCCCGGATATTCATATCCCCAGACAATATTAAGCAGATTCTCACGACTGTATACTTTATTTTCATTGGTCATCAAAAGCTCCAGTAAATCAAATTCCTTTGCCGTAAGATTTACTTCCGTTTCACCTAAGAATACTCTTCTTCCGGAACGTTCCAGACGAATTTCGCCGGAAACCAGTTCTAAGGAGTCTGCATCCTTTTCCTTTTTCCCACTTCGACGAAGAATCGCTTTTAGGCGTGCTTTAACCTCCAAAATATTGAACGGTTTTGTAATATAGTCATCTGCACCATATTCAAGGCCCATGATTTTATCAATATCCTCGCTTTTGGCCGTAAGCATTATAATCGGAACATCAGAAAACTCACGTACACGGCTGCATACTTCAAATCCGGAAAGCTTTGGAAGCATCACGTCAAGTAAAATGACATCATACTGATTCTGACGGATTGCTGCAAGAGCCTCTTCACCGTCATAGGCGCAGTCCACCGTCATCCCCTCCTGCTCTAAGCTGAACCGGATTCCCTTTACAATCAGCTTTTCGTCATCAACAACCAAAACCTTCTTTTCCATCTGCTCCACCCTCTTATTCTACCGAAATCAGCTCCTTTACCTGCTCCAGCAGGCCTGGTCCGATTCCGGATACATTTGTTAGTTCCTCTACGCTCTGAAACGCTCCTACTTTATTCCGGTATTTTAGAATCTGCTCTGCCTTCGTTTCTCCAATCCCCGGAAGTGTCATAAGCTCGTCCTTCCCTGCCGTATTCAGATTCAGCTTCTTTGGGATTTTTTCCGGTATTTGCGTCCCTCCGTTAAACTCCGTACCTTCCGCTTCGTTACGCCAAAGCGGGCTTTCTTCTTTCGTTTCCTCTTTTGTGGGGACATAAATACGTTGTCCGTCCACCAGCTTCTTTGCAAGATTGTGATACACGCGGTCTGCCTCCGGTGAAAATCCACCCGCCAGCTCAACTGCATCTGCCAGACGACTGCCCTCTAAAAGACTGTACACGCCCTCTTGTACTACAGCACCGCACACATGCACTGTCACCAATTTTTCCTGCTGTGGAACAGTGTCTTGTGCCTGCGTAGCTTCCGAACTACCGGACACATCTTCCCTCTTTTCATTCTTTTCGTCGGAAGGAACTGTCTGTTCCCCCTGCTCAGGGTTCTGCTTACTGATCTTAAATGTCTCTGTCTTTTCCCCTCCGTACTGCTGCCACAGTGCAAGCCCTCCAAAGAGTATTACAACCCCCGGAATAATAAACGAAAGAATTCTCTTTTTCATTGTTCGCTCCTTTCAAAAAAGCAGCGACTCATGTTCTCTCATATTTTATTTTAGCGGATAACAGACAAAAATACAAGTGCTTCCCAAGTTTTTCCTCTCTTCTTAATCCTTACCATATTTTTATTTTCTTTTCGCAATTACCTTGTTTTTTCCCACCGTTTATGTCATCATAGTAGCAACGATTGATTGAATATGCGAGGGAATTTATGAAGCCTTTTACCGTATTTGCAAAAAAGAAACCACGGACCTGCCTTGCCAGAGCCTATCGCTGCAAGGTGCTTTCTTATTGTACCCTTTTTCTTTTCTTTCTCGTCTCCCCGCTCTTTCCCTATCTGACCAGCCTTTGCGTTATGGGTGTTTACAGCCATATGAATGAGAAGGAGAGCCTGCTTGCCACAGAAGAAATCCGGCTTCACATCCCGGGTGGTCTGAAAACAGTCAAGTCCGACTGGTACCCGTTTGTTATGACCTACTGTGCAGATTGGGATTTCAAACGATATACGGGAAATCCGGAGCTTTCCCTGACAATTCTTTATAATTTTCCCGCGTTCTCGGCATTCCGGGGCTGTAGCCACCTTTATGACACGAATTCCCCTTACTATAACAGCTTCTACGGTGCATATCTCATCAAAGATACTTCCGGACGCCCGTTTGGTTTTACGGAAACAGACTCCGGACAGTTCCTTCCAAACCCGAACGAGGCAGTTCAAATTCCTGAGTATGACTTTTTCCGCCTCGTGCTGTCTGAATTCGGCGTCAACCGTGAAAATGCTGTTTTTTCCTGGCAGGTAACTAACCTGTCAGGGCCACAGAATTATGCAGGTTTAGATGGATTTACACGCATTGATGCCCATGTTACGGTAAATGGCTCCTCACATGTTCAAAACGGGTTTACGCCTTCGTATTTACAGTATGGATATCCCCTGTTTCCCTGTGAAGCCCCCCTTGCTCCGGTTTCCATGTACGGACGTCTCTATGGTACCTATTTGAAAGAAAAACAGGTCTCGCTTTACTTCTATATCATTGCTGCAGACCCGGACGTATTAGAGGAGTGTGACCGGAGGATACTTTCCAAAAGCATATTAAAGCCATAACCATAGCCCTGCAGCTTACACATTACCTGCAATCGCTTCACTGCATTTGCACAAGTGCGCATTCTCTGGCAAAGCGTTTTTACCGGGCAGGACGCACCTTCTTATGAATCAAAAAACCGAATGAGACTATACGATTGTCCCATTCGGTCTTTTTTACTTCGTTTTACGTCTTTTTATAAGCAGATAGCTTCCCAGGCAAACAAACGCCCCGAACATCACACCGGCAAAAATCAGAATTGCACAGTGCATAAAAAACTCATCCGGCAGAATCAAAATGACCGGGTCTGTCGTCCAGTCAAAAATCCAGAAGTCATTTCGAAAGAAAATCTTATGGAACCAGACAAACACCTTATCCCAGCAAATCGCAACCAAAATTCCAAGCACCACCGGCAGGGAAATGGTTACAACCACCGTATACTTCAAAAAACGGTACTCCTTTTTTTTAACAAACCACGCGATTCCAACTACGGAAATCAGACTGCCAAACAACGCGAAATACTTAAACAAATCAAAGATTTGCTTTACTTCCGCGAAATGAATACGGCCGGACTCAGACATTGCAAGCGTCGGAAACGTAAGTACCCCGTCCTTAAACGGCATGTTATAGTCAATCAGGGCATCGTAGTTTTGCCTGATTTCTGCCTCGGAATATCCGGAATATCCGGGAATATCAAGTGCTTTTATATCATGGTAATAGAGCGGCCGGAACGCAAGCGTTCCAACCACTGCTATCCCGATGATGCTTAAGGTAAGCACCACAGCCAAACAAAGCTGTAAAATTATCTCTTTCTTTTTCATCCGGTTCTCCCTCATCAGGTAGCAATTCCCGCAAACTGATTCTGATAAAGCTTCTCGTATTCGCCCTTTCTTGCCAGCAGCTCATCATGGTTTCCTTCCTCCACGATGACACCATTCTTTAGTACAACAATCTTATCCGCATCACGAATGGTAGAAAGACGATGTGCAATAATCAGACTCGTTCTGTTTTTCATAAGAGCAACCATAGCCTGCTGGATTTCCATTTCCGTACGGGTATCGACATTCGAGGTCGCCTCATCCAGAATCAAAATACGAGGGTTTGCGATAACTGCACGTGCAATCGCAAGGAGCTGCCGCTGCCCCTGGGAAAGGTTGCTTCCGCCCTCCGAAAGCACCGTCTGATAGCCCTTCGGAAGACGATTGATAAAGACATCTGCCTCTGCCGTCTTTGCAGCAAACGCAATCTCTTCGTCCGTCGCTTCGGATTTACCGTACTGGATGTTTGCTTTAATCGTATCCGCAAACAGTACCGTATCCTGCAAAACAATAGCAATTGCTTCACGCAGTGTCTTCTTCGGAAGCTCCGTAATGTCTACTCCGTCGACCAGAATCCTTCCTCCGTCCAACTCATAAAAACGGGTCAAAAGATTTACAATCGTTGTTTTACCGGAACCGGTTGCGCCGACAATCGCAATTTTCTGTCCTGCCTTAACGTTCAAATCCAGTCCCTTTAACACCGGCTCTCCCGGAACATATCCAAATTCAATACCTTCAAAGGTCACATCACCGCGAATCTCTTCCACGCGCATCGGATTCTTTCCTTCGTCAATCTCATCCGGTGTGTCCATAATATCAAAGATACGTTCCGCACCGGCAAGTGCCGTCATAATCGAAGCATACTGGTTGGCAATCATGTTAATCGGCTGATTAAACTTTTTTGAATATTGAAGCATGGACTGGATGTATCCTACCGTAAATTTCGCCGGATTCTTAATGTGGAAGTAAATGCCGGTTGCAACCACAAGCACATACTGCAAATTTCCGATGAAATTCATGCAAGGTCCCATAATAGAGCCAAACACTCTGGAACGGATACTGTTTTTACGCAGTTCCTCACTGACCTTCGCAAAGCGGTCTACCGTCTCTCCTTCTTTTCCATAGGCTACTACGGTTTTGTAACCGATTACCATTTCCTCCACTTCACCATTCAGCTGGCCTAAAAGCATCTGCTGACGTACAAAATAACGACGCATCAGCTTTGCAAGCTCTGCAGATACCAAAAGTGTAAGCGGAACCGTTAGAAACGCAACCAAGGTAACCACCACGTTCGTACGAAGCATAAAATACAATGCACCGATAAATGTAATGACAGAAGAAAACAACGAGGCAATTGACTGGGAAATTGCATTGGACACGTTCTCAACATCATTCGTCATACGGGACATCAAATCACCATGTCTGCGGTTATCGGTATTTGAAATGGAAAGTCTGCTGATTTTGCGGAACAGGTCATTTCGCATCGTAAATACCGTTGTCTGGGAAATCTTTGCAGCAAGTATTCCCTGAATATAGTTGAGTACTGCATTCACCATATACAGCACAAACATGATGACCAGAACCTGCTTCATCGTGTCAAAATCCACCGTCAGCTTATCGTCGACCATCCGAAATGTGTCAATCGCTTTTCCCTGCAGGGTCGGACCAAACAAATCTGCAACCGTTACCGTAGAAATAATTAACAGCAAGCCAAGTACCGCATACTTGCTTTTTCCTATGTATTGAATCAGGCGCCATATGGTCTTTCCCATATTCTTCGGTTTTTCTTTATTCAGGCGTGCTCCCATAGGACCACCCGGACCACCGCCCGGTCTTCCCGGTCCACCCGGTCTTCCCGGCCCCCCCATCATCTGCGGCTGACCGCCACCGGCAGGCGCAAACGGCTTATTTCCCTGGGTATTCTTTTCCTTTCCCGGATTACTCATAAGCTGCACCTCCTTCCGCATATGCCCCGGACTTCATCTGGGAATCAAAAATAGCACGATATACCTCACTGCTCTTTAAGAGTTCCTCATGCGGCGCAAAATGACGGATTGTTCCGTCCTCGATGACGGCAATGCGGTCTGCCTGCTTTACACTGGCAATACGCTGTGCAATCATAATGACCGTTGTAGATGCAAACTTTTCCTTTAAAGCTCTCTGAAGCTTTCCCTCGGTCACAAGGTCAAGGGCAGAGGTGGAATCGTCCAAAATCAATATCTCCGGCTTTCGTAGCAGAGCTCTTGCTATGGACAGACGCTGCTTTTGTCCTCCCGAAAGAGAAGCGCCCTTTTCCGCTATCATTGTCTGATAGCCCTCCGTGAAGCCTTCCACAAACTCAGCCGCCTGGGCCGTCTGTGCCGCTTCTATGATTTCCTCTTCGGTTGCTTCGTTCTTTCCCCAACGGATATTATTCTCTACCGTATCAGTAAATAACTCACTCTTTTGCATGACAAATCCGATTTTATTGCGAAGTGCCGACAGTTCATATTCCTTTACGTCGACACCATCCACCAGTACACTTCCTTCCACGGCATCGTAAAAGCGCGGAATCAGATTTACAAAGGAAGTCTTTCCCGAACCGGTTGCACCAATAACAGCAACCGTCTCTCCCTTTTTGATTTTCAGATTAATTCCGTGAAGAACCGGCTCTCCGGTCGTTCCCGGATAACGAAAGGCAACGTCACGAAACTCAACTGCACAATCGGATACCCCGTCTGTCTTTGTTCCTCCGATAATTACCGGTTCGGAATCCAGTACTTCATTGATTCGGCCTGCAGAAGCCAGAGATCTGGAAATCATCTGAAACATACCGGAAATCATCATTACGGACATTAATATCTGCGTAACGTATGTAATCGCCGCCATTACGGCACCGGTTGTCATACCTGCATTTTCAATTTTTACCTGGTAACCACCGATGTAAATAATCGCGATTACTGCAACATTCATTACAATCGTAAGAAGCGGACTAAAAAGTGCCATCATCTTAAGAACGCGGTAATTCGTAGAACGAAGCTCATCATTTACACCATAAAAGCGCTGACATTCATACTCCTCCTGACCATATGCCTTTACCACACGTGCACCGGATACATTCTCCTGAACTACGGAATTTACCTTGTCCAGCTTCTTTTGTAATACGCTAAAAAGCGGAGTCGTCTTCATTAAAATCGCGGTAATGGACGCTACCAGAATCGGAAGCGCACAAAGCACTACAAAGCCAAAGCTTAAGTCCAGTGTCAGCATCATCATAACACCACCGATAAACATAATCGGCGCACGTACACACATACGCAGCAGCATTTCCACAAATTCAACAACCATGGAAATGTCATTTGTCATACGGGTTACCAACGAACCTGTGGTAAACTTATCCGTCTGCTCAATGGACAACGCCATAACCTTCCTGTAGCTGTATACACGAAGGTCATTACCAAAGCCCTGTGCTGCTCTTGCCGCCGTGTAAGCACAAAACACTCCAAAAAAACCACCGATCATAACAATGACCAGCATCAAAATACCGGTTCGAATCACGTAACCCATATCTCCGGACTCTATCCCGTGATCCACAATCTTTGCCATCAGCTTTGGCTGTAATAAATCACCCAAAACCTCGCCCGCCATCATAAGTGGCGAAACTAAAGCAAGGAACCAGTACGGTTTCAGAAATTTAAACAGTTTCTTCATTCCTCTTGCTCCTTCTTTCTTTTCATTTTCCCCAAATTAAAAGGAAGCTCTGATACACTCAGTGCTTCCTTAGTATACAACAAATCTTTCCAAATGTATAGAGTTAGATTTCAAATTCACATATTTTTCATATATGAACTCAGGAACCCGGGATATGTCGCTGCGTGGTGCTTTCTCCTCTTAGGGTTCTTCGTTGTCTCTTCCATGCGCTCTCCCGCACCTTTTGCTTTACGGCTCTTTTCCAAAGACCAGCTTTCCGTCCTCATATAAAGCAAACCTGTTCAACAGCACATTGCCACCCGGAACCATTCCCTCAAAAGACGGGTCATTGGAATTATCCCAGCTTCCCTCTGCATTACGGATACGTACCTGAATCTCCCGCTTATACGCATCCTGTCCGCCCGGGTAAATCAATGAATCCGAGAAATCCACCGGAAGATAATATATGTGCTTTTCTTCATTCCAGCATACCAGGCTTCCTACCTTGCCACCCTGCATGTAATTGGTCGTTACCGTAATCGAATCCACACTCCTGCCCTCCGCATATACCTCAGAAAGATCCATAAAGTAACGAAGCTCCAGCTTTTGCGGAACTCTCGCCGGCCATGCGGAAGTATTGCAGACATACACACGAAACTCCATGAAATCCTGACCGGTTACGTTTATTCCACCACACACAAAAAGCTCCGGCTCAGATACTTCTTCAACCGCACCAAAATCAACCAGCGTTTTCCCATGATATTTCCCGTAGAGCTTTGCCAGAAGGCCGGTAAAGCCCGCATTATAGTCACAGGCAACCTCATTGTTCGTGTAGTTCGAAACAACATCGGAATAGCCGTCAGATGCATCCGGTCCTCCGACCAGAGCCCCGTAAAGCGTATGTCTTGCTACTGAAGGCTCGTTCATGTTATCACAATACGAACCCTGTGCGGTACGATGATGCGGATTCTGCGGATAATGTTCACCAAATCCGATTTCATAGGAAAACCCGGTATCTCCAAGAGCATATCCCGCCTGACTGACTGCAAACTTCCAATACGTATCTGACTTTTTCGCCGAACAACCCTCCCATTCACTGTATACAGCCGCAACAAACGCCGTTGTCGTAGCATAACGAAGAGAGCCCCAGCTGTCAAGCCAGGCGAGTCCTTTTGGTGTATATGTGATACGTTCTCCGGTCGTTGTTCCGGTCGTCCACCAATCGAGATGTTGTTCTACAGCTTTAGAATATTTCGAATCGTTTGTGATTCTTGCCAGCAGTAACGCAGCCCCGATGTGTACATCATCCCAGCAGTGTGCCCACTTAAAATTTTGGTCTGCTTTCGAATAGTCATTTTTAGAATTATTTAAATAAACCTTTTCACCGGTAACTCGGTACAACCATGCCCCCGCCCAGGAAAGTTCATCATAAAAACCACTCCAGGAATTGTAAAATCCATTTGCGGCAGTATATCCTGCGTCGCTCGCTGTAGAACGTGCAAACTCATACAAAGACTTTGCATGGGACAGGCAAAGCCTGCTATACGCCGGATCAAGCTCCCTGTAAACCAGGCTGCAGATTGCCAGAGAAGCCGCAGTTTCCGCGCAAACGGCAGAACCCGGGTTCTGTCTGGTAACACAATACGAAGGCCGGCTCATCTTATACGAAACCGTCTCCGCTGCTCCCCAATAGGAGTGATCCTGAGAACCGCTTCCTACCTGATAATAATATACCTCGTCTTCCGGATGACACCGGATAAAGTAGTCGTTCGCCCACTTGATGTTGGAAAGTGCATAAGAAAGCTGTCCGCTCTGCACATAGCTGTCGTAGTCCTCTAAAATCGACCAGCCGAGCATTGCAGCACTATATGCCATCGGAAGATTAAACTTCACGTTATCTCCTGCATCAAACCAGCCTCCGGTCAGATCAAGTCCGACATCACTCCCGTCACTAAGCGCAGAATCACCTCTCCAATTACATCTGGTTTCCTCCGGAAGCTCTCCTGACCGCTGTAATTCATAAAACAGCAACGACTTCTGAAGTGCCTCTCCGTAATTGTACGCTCCGGTTCCGGCAATTCCTTCCGTTCCTCTTCCTGTTTCGGTAAGTCTTCCGGTATTGTTTTTTCCCGGTGTTCCCGTCACTGCCGGCACTCCGGTCGGCATCGGAGTTTTCGTTACCTCCGGTGCTTTCGTTACAGCCGGCACTTTTGTTGCCTCCGGTGTTTTCGTCACTTCAACTACCCTTGTTACCTCCGGTACACTCGTTGCTTCCGGCACTTTTGTTGCCTCCGGTGTTTTCGTCACTTCAACTACCCTTGTTACCTCCGGTACACTCGTTGCTTCCGGCACATCCGTTACCGCCGGCTCCTTCGTCGGTTCCGTTACAGTCACCTCCGGTACTTTATTCCCCCCTGCATTCACAACCTTCGTTCCCTCAGGTTCCTTGTCTGCATCTGAATTTATATCCGGGTGTCCCCAAAAGAATCCAATCGGAAGTCCGATAAAAATTCCAATTACAAGAACCACTAAAAATAACAGCCACGTTTTCTTCTTCATACTTACCTCTCTGTCTTTTCCCATTTCGACATTCTTTTTCTTCTTACATCCTTTAGCTTTAAAAATCCCCAGCCAAGTCCGGTAAATAAAAGAAGCAAAACAAGAATCATGTAAACAACACCGACTCCAAAGGTTTCGGCACTCATTGTACTCAGATCAAATCCAAACCAGCCTACTGAAGCCCCATAGTTCAAAAAGTTGTATGGTGCTGTCATGCCGTTTCCCCAACGCATTCCGAACGCACTCAAAAGGAATACATACGCCAGATAACAAAGCGGTGGAATAACACCATACAATACATCCCTGCTCTTTGATTCAAACTCATAATCAAACAACAGATAATCAAGGATTGCAAGCACCGGTGTAGCGAAATGAACACAAAAGCTTCCCGCTCCATTTCTAAAGTACGCCATCCAAAATCCATCATTATCGTTCGGTGCAAGAATCAGCATATACACAAAAAACGTCAGGGTAATAGAAATCGTTGCAAGAAATTTAATCCGGTAATACAGGTTCTTTCGTTTTTTCCCACCCTTCCGTAAGAAAAGGTCCTGCACCAGAAAAACAGCAAGCACGATATCAATAAAAATGTTAGACAGATTCGTAAAATAAGTAAGAAACTTCCAGCTGTTCATTGTCTTATACATTCCATAAGCAGAAGCTGCAATGGCAATCCCCCGGATACAGTTTCTTATAAAAAAAACTTTCTTATTTTCCTCCATGTTTCTCCTTCAAAACAGTAACAAAAGGGAAGCCACTGCTCCCCCTTTGCTTTTCATGTTATTTTTCAATAAACTTCCAGGTTGCTACGCGGTATCCTTCTCCGCGGAATACAAAATATACATCATGTACACCGGTTACTCCGTCTAAAGCGGCGGATAAGGTCTTATAGGTATCTGCCCCTGTATTCTCAAGCTTCACATCCGCTACCTTTGTTCCGGTCAGTGCCCGGTCTAAGTATACTTCAATGCTTCCCTCCGTCGTCGCAGAAGCAAGTGTTACTTCAAGCTTAGCAGCGCCCTTCGTACCAAAATCAACCTTGTTGATTCTGGTCCAGTCACCGGTATCGATGCCGTCAAGCACAACCGAACCATTCTCTAAAACGGTTCTGGTCAAACCACCCTGATACCCCTGCGTTGTAGCATTGATGGTCTGATACGGTTCAAAATTCTTAACCTGTTCCGGTCCCGCATAGGTCGGCTGAACCTTAATCGTCGGATTCGTTCCGGCCACATCGACAAAAATCTCATCGATGTGCATGTTACGGTAAGAAAGCGACTTACGATTCTCTGCTGCATAAAAATCCCTGTATAAGAACTGGTCAAGCGCCGTCGTGTGATACAGCATATAATACTTGCCATTAAACTCCAGCATGTGATGATGATTGTTATACCACTCATCAAACAGTTCTTCGCCCGGGTTGCGGAGAATCGGTCCAAGGTAAACCGGATCGCCTTCCTTTGGACACTCCGGATTCGACGTTACGTGAAGCGGGTCGTCCGATACATAAGCGATAATCGAAACGGCTGCGCCGTCCTTTATGTACTGGTTGTCTTTCGGAACATTCCAGTTTGCACAATAGGAATAAACATACTTTCCCTGGAACTTGTTGATTTCATTATCCTCAAACATATAATACGGGTCCAGCTCCTGTAAGGTATCCCAATCCATCTCTACCTTATCCGGGAGAATCCTCAAACGGCAGGCACGACAGGTCTTCGGATGCTTTGCGCTCTCCGGATCCGGCTTATTACCGCCACCCCAGTAAATATATGCCTGTCCGTCATCATCTAACAATACGGTCGGGTCAAAGTTCCAGATAATGCTCTCGCCCATACCATTCGGAATCTTTGCCTTATCGATCAAAAGCCCTCCCAGCTCATCCTTCCAAGGTCCGGTCGGTGTTTCACCCTTTACATATCCGACATTTCCGCCATTAGTAAAGAAAATATAGTACTCATCCTTTCCGTCTCCGTTGCTGTCCAGCTTGATTGCAGTCGGTGCCCAGGAATTCCATGCCCATGCCTTGCTTGCCGGTACCCCACTGTCAGAATAAACCTTATCCATGTCAATAACACCCTCATCGGTCCAGTTGACAAGGTCCGTTGTCGAATAAATACAAAGCTTTCTCGTCTGGTATTTGTTTGCAATTACCATTCCGTTTGCCGGGTCATTGCTCATCTCCATCGCAAAGCCATGCTCATTGAACTTGTTTGTGTAAGATCTCTGGTCCATGGTTGCATACATATAAAGCTTACCGTCTACCTCCATAGCGGTCGGGTCTGCACAAAATACCATCGTATCAATGGCACCGGTTACCTCAATCTCTTTTCCGTCCTTATAATAGGTCAGACCCTTTGTTAACTCAAGATTTGCCGTATTGTATGGCTGCTTTTTATCACCTGTTCTGACAAACGGATTCGGATCATTTGCCATTGCTGTTTTGCGGTCACCCTTTAACTCTTCCTTCTCGTCGCTCATTGCTTTTCCTCCTGAATTTACTGCTCTTTCTGACAGCGCTGCTGCCCAAAAGCTCTGTGAAATACTACGATTTCACCTGCCCTTCCATTATACCATAAAAAGTAGCTCCGCGTCTATTCCTTTTCTGCATCTTCTTTGATTTCTAAGCAGCATGCTACTCCTCCCCGGACAATTCTGTCACAAGCTTTGAAAACAACATCCCATGAGACGCCTTAATCAAAATGGTGTCTCCGGTCTGAAACAGCTTTGCACGATGCAAAAGCAACTCCTCTTTTGTCTCAAAATAGTGTAGCTTCGGCCCTGCTCCGGCCTTCTGCTTTCCTGCTTCGTTCTCTGCCGCTTCATACATTGCACGACTAAGCTTCCCGACACAAATCAGTACATCAATTGTACTCCGCACCGCAAATGCTCCAACCTCTGCATGAAGAGAGCTCTCGTTTTCCCCAAGCTCAAACATATCCCCTAAAACTGCCACCTTGCGGGAAGCTGCCATTTTCAGAAGAGAAATCGCAGCTTTCATGGAATTCGGATTTGCATTGTAGCAATCATCAATTAATGTATACTTTTTCGCCCGGATCAGATTGCTTCTTCCACCGACTGCCTGCACACTCCGGATTCCTGCATCAATCTCCTCTACCGTCATGCCAAAATGCTCTCCGACTGCTGTCGCGGCAACCGCATTCCATACCATGTGTTCTCCCGGAAGAGGCATAAATGTCTCAAACCGCCCTCCCAAAGTTACAATGGTCGCTTTGCTTCCGAACACCCCATCCGGAACAATATCCACCGCACGATAGGTATTCTGTTCCCCCGTTCCATAAAAAATCGGACGTTTTCCCTGCACATCGGTTATGGTACAAAGCTTATCGTCATCTCCGTTTAACACAACAACCGCATCCTGATTCATATGCTCCAAAAGCTCTGTTTTTGCCTTTAAAATTCCGTCCCGGCTTCCTAAGAATTCCAAATGACATTGTCCGATATTCGTGTAAACGCACACATCCGGCATGGACATTTCTCCAAGTCGGTGCATCTCTCCGAAATGATTGATTCCAAGCTCCAGTACCGCAATTTCATCCGTTTCCCGAATAGAAAAAATCGTAAGTGGCACTCCAACTTCATTGTTGAAATTTCCCTGCGTCTTGCATACCCGGAACTTCCTCGAAAGAACATTTGCTATTACTTCCTTTGTACTCGTCTTCCCGACACTTCCGGTAATCCCGACAACCTTTACAGTTAGCTGTCTGCGGTAATACGCCGCCGCAGCCCGAAGGGCCCGAAACGAATTGTCTACCAGAATATATGGGATTTCAACCTCCGGCACGCGTTCACAAAGCACCGCAAGGGCTCCCGCTTCCTTAACCTGTGCGATAAAGGAATGACCGTCCACTCTTGCGCCTACCGTCGCAACAAATAAAAAATCTTTTTCAACCTTTCGGGAATCCAGCACTACTCCCATAATCTCACGGGTACGCATGGAAGCATCACATACTAACGTTCCTCCGACTGCTTTTGCAAGCTTTTCCAAAGTCATATTTTTCATTTCGATCCTCTTTCCGGTCTCTACGCATACTTTTTCAGGGATATCTCGACAATCTTGTCGCAAAGGGCATGAAAGTCAATTCCGATTGCCGCTGCTTCCTGCGGAAGAAGAGAAGTTGGCGTCATTCCCGGAAGGGTATTCGCTTCCAGACAATAAATGGAACCGTCTTCCTCGCTCATCATGAAATCCAGTCTCGCGTAGGTCTTCAGGCGAAGATGCTGAAAGCCTTTTTCTGCTGCTGCCTGCATTTCCTTTGTCTTTTCCTCGGACAATACTGCAGGACAGGTCTCCACCGTACTTCCTGCCTGATATTTGTTCTTATAATCATAAAATCCCTGAAGAGGTGCAATTTCAATAATCGGAAGCGCCTTTCCTTCCATAACACCAATCGAAAACTCGCGTCCCTTTATGTACTGCTCTACCACAACCTCATCCCCGTATGTAAAGGCCTCGTCAAGAGCCGTCCGGTACTCAGTCTCGTCCTTTACAATGTACACACCGACGCTGGAACCTCCCGTTGTGACCTTAACAACCTTCGGGAACGGCACGGTATCCTTGGCCTCTTCCCCTTTTCGGAAAGACAGACCGGCAGGAGTCGGTACGCCGTTCTGCTGGAAAATCTCCTTCGTCAGTGCCTTATCCATTGCAATTGCTGAGCTGTAATAATCCGTTCCGGTATACTTTATGTTCCAAAGGTCAAACGCAGCCTGAATCTTTCCGTTTTCTCCATTCTCCCCGTGAAGTGCCATGAATACAATATCAGCCTGACGGCACAGTTCAATGACATTCGGTCCGAAAAAACCACTCTCCGGATGCTCACGCATTGCCTTAACCGCTTCGATATCCGGAGCGGCTTCACTGATATCACTGATACCGGCAATCCAGTCAATCTCCTTCTCAAACAGTCCCTCTGTCTCCTGCCCCGGAAGCCCGAGAAATACATCGCAAAGAACTACCTTGTGTCCATTCTCTTTCAATGCTGTATAGATTTTCTTTCCCGAAATCAGCGAAACATCTCTTTCCGTACTGGTTCCCCCTGCTAATACTACTATTTTCATCAATGAATCCTCTCTTTCTGTTCGTTCGGAAAATCCGGCACAAAAAATTCCGCATTTTCCCGGCTCATTCCTATTATATTCCTTCCCTTCCTCCAATTCAACCTTTTTCGTTTCGGAGTTTGTCGTGCACAGCACGGCGATTCCTTCTCCTCTTTTTCAGGGCGGATTCAGTCTTACATCCGTTGAAAACGTGCGTCAGAAGGCTTATAAAAAAATTTGTACCATCGGAAATTTGATTTTCAAGATTCCAATGGTACAAATAGAAATTCATCTTTACCCCTACGAATACTTCCTTCCCAAATCGTTCAGTTCCTCTAAAAGCTTCTGGTTGTTTACCTTTCTCGCCAGCGGCAAATAGAACTCAATGGTTTCCTTTGCCTTTGCCGCCCGCTTTTCTTCCGCCAGATACTCAATGGTCCGCATATTGTGCAACCGCTCTGCCAGCTTAATGAGAAGCACCTCCTCCGGACAATGCTCTCGGTCCGTATGCCACAGGCCGATATTCTTCACAACGTTCCATATATAATCCGGCAGCGCCTTTTCCAAATCCACCGATTCAGAACGCTCCGAGATATCCGAAAACAATCCCGCAAGTACCGTAGCGGCATCAGCTCCCATATCCGCCAGCAGCATCGCCATATTAAGCGTGTGGGTCACAAACTCATCCCCGGAATACCGGTACTTTCCCTCATATACCTTACAGGCAGTGTCGTATACCTCATCCAATACCGCTTCTGCAACTTCTACGTTATTCTTCTTAAGCAACTCCTTTAATCCCGAAAAAAGCTCTTCCTTCGGTGTTCCAAGCTTCGTACTGTTTAAAAAAATCTGTTCCATACAGGTCCCTCCTATGCAATCAAGCTCCAGTCTCATTGTTCTGAGAAGGGACGGAGAAAAACCAAATTCTCTTTTAAACGCTCTGGAAAAAGCACTGTGGGATTCAAAGCCGTATTGAAATGCCACATCAATAATTCTGCTGCCGGAAGCAAGCTCGTCCATGGCCCGGAACAGCCGCCTTCTGCAAACATATTCCATAACCGTTTCTCCGGTATGCGCCTTAAGCAACTGCAAAAAGTGATACTCCGAATACCCGGCAATATCCGCCAGTTGTCCGCTTGTCAGCTTCTCCTCCAGATGCTCTTCGATATAATTTAAAATCCGGTTCATATCCATCACCTTCCATTTCCACGTGGTAGCTTAAGGATAACATAGCAGGAAAGGGAATGCTGTACCGAAACCGGGATGTTTCCTCTACCTTTCTTTTCCGTTGCTTGCATCAATCAACACCTGCCAGGACTCCCACAGCTCCTCTACGCATTCCACCGGCGTTTTGTCCGCAAACGGATAGTTATTTGTCAAATCACGAATGTCCAGTCCGTCCACCAGATATCGGGTTAAAAAGTTTACCGTATCCATTCTCTTATCGTTGTAACGCGGAAGCGTTTCCTTCAAGGCACGTTCCTCATACTCACCGTTTCTGTAAAAATCATTCTCATAGAGATCCTCATAGGATATGGGATCGTTATAGCCCGGTGTCTCGTTCGTATACAGGTTATAGGCAAAGGCAATGTCCGCTGCCGTTTCCGCATCATAACAGGACGGAATCACCCACACATTTCCGTACACATAGGTATAGTACTCCTCCTGCCCGTCCGGCTTTGGCGGCACCACAAAACCGATTTCATCCGTCATGCAATTCTCTCCGTAAGGTGCATCCGGCTTGCAAAGCGCTTCCTCCGCAAACTGCATGGCAACCTTACCTTCCTGAAACGCCGAAATATACCAGTCTACTTCTGCGTTCTCCGGCTTCGGCATCTCATAGCCCTTCTCATAAAGCTCCGCCGCAAACTCCATGGCACCTAACACCGACGCATCCTTACAGTTATTATAAATCGTTCCGTCCTTGTCCACTGCAATAAAGTCCTTCCCTGTGGAGGACACCAGACACTGCAAGGTATCCGTACTGTCGGAACAGGTGGCATACACATCCGTCTCACGGATAATATACTCACAAAGCTCCTCAAACTTCGACCAAGTCCATTCCCCGCTTGCCTGCAAATCGTAAGGCAGATTCGGATCAAGTCCCGCTTCCTTAAGTATTCTCTTGTTAAAGAAGACTCCTCCGCCCGGCTCCATCCACTCTGAACGCATGCCGTAGATACTCTTTCCTTTTGTCATAACCTTACTTACCGCATCACTCCACTTGTCATACCGCTGTCTGTCATCCGTGCTTATCCCCAACTCTTCTAATGTAGCAAGGTCATAAAACAGCCCCATGGAAAGCGGCTTTGCAACAAACCGGTAATCCAGCTCAAATACCTGGGCAACCGGCTTTCCCTCCTCTACGGACTTTATGTAGACCTCCTGCATCTCGTCCCAATCCGCCACCTTTTTTGCACCGATGGTACAGTTATAGGTCTGCATGATTTCCTCACGATATTTCGCAGTGGCTTCCTCCCAGGCATTGGTCCATGCCGGCGGAACCTCCGGAGAATAGGTGTCACCGATGATAATCTGCAGACCGTTCAAATCTCTGATAGGCGCTGTTGTAGGCGTTGGCGTATCATGTATGTAGACCGGTGGCATCGGAGTCGGCGTCCCTGTCGGTTCCGGTTCCTCCGTTCTTCCGTTGCAGCCGGCAACACAGCCTATCGTCAAAGCAAATATAAGCAAGAAAGAAACTACTCTTTTTCTCATCATAAACTACCTCCCTCAAACATAGTTTACTACTTTTACCTTTTCTTTCCCCTATTTTATCATGAGAAAAAAGCGCTCGTCAATCCGCTTCACAAACACTGCAAACAATCTTCACAGAAGGGACACAAAAAAAGAAGAGTCCCTCTCCGATAGCTCGAAAAGGGGCTGCGTGCTATTCTCTTTACTCCATCCCGTAATGATACAAATATAAATCCTCCAACCGCGGTGTCCCAGGTATCGCAGCATAGCTCTCCCGGTAGCAATCCGTCACGATGCGTGCCCGGACAGACTCTCCCTCCCGCATCAGGGACACTACCTCATAGTTTTTCTCCAGCTCTCCCACCGCTTCCTCCGGCACCAGACACTCCAGTACCTTTCCGTCGATTTCCTTTAACAGCTCCGGAAGGGTTCCCTCACGGAATAACACACCTTCCTTTAGTAACAGGAAGCGGTTTGCAATAAATTCGATATCCGACACCACATGGGTGGCAATCAGCACAATCTTGTTAAAGCTGATCTGGGATATCAGATTCCTGATACGGATGCGTTCGTTAGGGTCCACGCCCGCCGTGGGCTCGTCCAAAATCAGAATCTCCGGGTCGCCCAAAATCGCCTGAGCTAACAGTAACCGCTGGCGCATACCGCCAGACAGTGCACCGGCCCGTTTCCCCGCATGCTCCGTCATATTTACAAAGTCAAGAACCTTTTCTACGTTCTCCTTTAACTCTTTCTTTTTCATTCCCTTTAATGCACCGATATACTCCAAAAACTGCACACAGGTCATATCCTCGTAC
>CALZBV010000002.1 GCA_945622055.1 uncultured Clostridia bacterium | reverse complement strand
TTGTGGAAAACAACCAAAGAATACTTATACAGCCAAATTTTAATCCGAACACCTGTGTTTCATGAAAACGGCGAAACAGCAAAACCTACAACCATAAAAAGGCCCCGGACCTGTACACATTCCTGCATACAGGTCCGAACGCCTTATTATGAAATGCTCCTCACTTTTTCATTTTCTTTCTTCCCCTTTTAATTTAGTCCCTTCATCCCCGCAAAGACCCGTCCTTTATAATATAAACTCCTGTTATTTCATTTCACCGCGTTTTACCCTGAAAAGAATCTGTTTGTCATGGAAAACCGGCTGGTCGCTTCCAACGCCGATAAAATCCTTTCCAAACATGTCAAAAATATTACTGATAATCGTAAACGGCGGAAGCTTTCCAAGTATCTTTTCCCCATCAAACAAAAGGCTGGAATGAACCGGCATGGTATATTCTCCTTTTTCATTAAAGCCCCCGCCATAGCTCATTACCGGAATAACCGCATATCTCCCGTCCAAAAGCTCTTTTACCGTTTTGGTACTTCTGTCAATCCGGAGGTTAAGTCCACCTGTTCCCGGAATATCGGCATTGTCCGAATAAGCCGGTCCGGTATGCAAAATATTGTACTTCTGCGCATCCTTCTTGGATGCATACCCTGTAAGTATTTTTCCGTGGTCAATCAACAAAAGTCTGTCATTTTTCAGGGTGCAGCCATCACCGTCCCAGAACGGATGAAACCAGGTTTCTTTGTCACTTACATCATGGGCAAGCGTAAAGCGCTCAGAAAACACCTGCTGTCCGATTTTCCCTGTAAGCAGCGAGGTCTTCAGTGCCAGATTTTCCCCGTTCAGATAGGAACCGAGCTGGCCGACGATACCGTAATACTGCTCGTCGATAATGAGTTCTTCAGGAAAATCAACCATTTTGTTATAATTTGCAAGATAATCATCCGCCATTTTATAGAAGACCTTGCTGTCATAGTCGCGAAGACAAAAGCTGAACCCGCCGTCCGAGATATCCTTACTGTCCTTATGCTTAAAGCCGATTCCTACATTCACACTGTAATCAATGTTACAATAATCCATTCCGTTTTCATTTTGTCTTGTTTTCTTTACGTCCTGCGTACCAAAGGACCCGGAGAACGTAAAATCCGGATAATTCTTCCTGAGATATTCCATGTTATCCTCGGAAATCTCCAGAAGCTCACGGTCCGAAAGCTTCCGTTCTGTCATATCGCGCTTTCTCATTCCGGTTTCCGGCTCAAAAGGGTATGGACGCTTTCTTGAAAGCCCCTCCTCTGCCTTTTTATAGCCCTCCTCATCCTTTACCTCACCTAACTGATAATGAATTCCGGCAAATCCATCCCGATATACACGAAAGGAGTTAAGGATTTCTTTCATTCTGCTGACGGAATTCTTTTTACTCTCTACATATTTTACCGTTGTACTTTCTGTAATCGTATTAAACTTTTCTCTCATATTTCCCCCGCATTTCACAGCTGTTCTATTTTGCATCCCTTTGTTTCGTGTGTTTTATCAATTTATCGTAAGACTCTTTACACGGATGGACGGTCCGCCTGCAGAAACTGCCGCTCCCTGACCGTTCTTTCCGCAGGAATACTCATCGAACAGTTCAAAATCATTTCCGACTGCTTCTATGTCAAAGAGTGTTTTGAACACATTCCCGTTTACCACATTTACTCTCAGCGGTTCACACTTTTTTCCGTTCCGGATACGGTAGCATAGCGTCGGACGCATCGTAAACATGGACTGTCCGGTACCGGAGGAAACATTGTCGATATAGATACCGTCTTCGATTCCCTCCAGCAATTTCTCAGGGTCAGTGTCTCCACCCTTCATATAAGTGTTTGTCATTCGCACAATCGGCATATGTAAATAACTCTGTGCCCTGCAGTTTCCCGTAAGTGTTTCCTTTAACACCGATGCAGAATTAGCATCGTGAAGACGCCCCGTCAGGATACCACCCTGAATCAGCCAGGTTTCCTTCGCCTTCGTTCCCTCATCATCATACGGCTTATATCCGTGGTTTGGCATTTCTCCGTCGTCGCAGATGGAAACCAGCTCCGAGCCAACCTTCTTTCCTATAATCCACTCCTCCTGAAGCGTCTTATCATTGAGCATGAAATCCGATTCGCTCTTATGTCCGAAGCTCTCATGCGTAAACATCGCCGTAACTATCGGTGCCAGAACACAGCAATAATCTCCCGGTTCGACATCGACTGCATTTCTTGCATAATCAATCACCTTATCTCTTTGGGCAAGCACTTCGTCTTCATGGTGCTTTAAGTCTTCAAATCTGAATCTTGTATACTGCTTGTTTCCATAGGTGGTAACACCATCTACGGTAAAGCCATACGCTACACCGATGCTGCATTCCTGATTGTCATGCTCCAGCTTTGCTCCCTTACTGGAATAAAAGCTGTAAACATGGTGATTTGCATTTGCATACGCACACCAGAAATTCATTTCGGGAATGGAGTCATCAATACATTTTTCAACATAATCATCTGCCAGCTCCTTCCACTCGGCTCTGGTAATTTTTCTGATATCATTCTCACCTTCATATCTGAAGATGCGGTCATGATTGACCTCCAGCAGCGAAATCGCCGGGTCCTCATAAATGTCCGGATTCGGATTCGCCAGTTCTGCCAGACTGTCCAGCTCCTTTTGGATACTGTCAAGGTCATTTGTGGAGGAGGTGTACCACATCGTTCCGTCGTACACACGAATCATGGCTCCCTTTTCGCTTATTTCTCCATCCCCGTCTATATCTCCGTTTTGTATGTTCAGCCAAATAGAGTAACTCTCCTCAATACGTACATCTGAATACAGATTTTTCGGAAAAACAATCTCCTGTTTCATCGTCTCACCCGGTATCCAACCTAAAAAGACCGGTTATACCCTTTCTCCCTTCCGTTTATTTATATCCCTACATTAATTGTACCTTACTTCATAAGGAAAAGCAATACATTTCCCGGAACAGGAAAAACACTGTAAAAAAAGGCTGCCGTGTTTCCACGACAGCCTCAACTAACACATATATAGTGTCAACCATTAAAGGACTTTTTGATATGCCTAATCAAAAACAAGTTTCTTAACCGGCAGGAAATCCGCCGAAAATTTAGCCTAACTTTGCGGTGTTCACCTTAACACCCGGGCCCATCGTGGACGCAAGTGTTACGCTCTTTAAATACTGACCCTTCGCAGATGCCGGCTTTGCTTTAATGATTGCACCCATAATCGTCTGGAAGTTGTCTGCGAGCTGCTCCTCGGTAAAGGAAGCCTTACCTACCGGAACATGAATAATGTTGGTCTTGTCGAGACGATACTCGATCTTACCAGCCTTAATATCGTTAATAGCCTTGGTTACATCCATGGTAACAGTTCCGGCCTTCGGGTTCGGCATTAAGCCCTTCGGTCCAAGTACACGACCGAGACGACCAACAACACCCATCATATCCGGGGTAGCTACTACTACATCGAACTCAAACCATCCCTCGTTCTGAATCTTCGGAATAAGGTCCTCTGCTCCAACGTAATCTGCACCAGCTGCCTCAGCCTCGTTAGCCTTGTCACCCTTTGCGAATACTAATACTCTGACAGTCTTACCGGTACCGTGCGGAAGAACTACTGCACCACGTACCTGCTGGTCTGCATGACGTCCATCAACACCAAGTCTGATGTGAGCCTCGATGGTCTCATCGAACTTTGCGGTAGCGGACTTCTTAACATTAGCAATTGCTTCGTTTGTATCATACTGTACGGACTTATCGAAAGCCTTTACAGCATCGATATACTTCTTTCCTCTTTTCATTGAATTAACCTCCTAGTGGTATTTGCGGAATGAGGTAGTCATACAATCCGGTGCAACCTGTTTTTGCATGGTTTCATGTCAGCTCTCATACGAACTTGCTTGCACCATGTATGATCGATTCCTCCCACATAATCTTACAATTTACGGGGTCATGCCCCTAATCACAAATCGGAATTAGTCATCAACAACCGTGATACCCATGCTTCTTGCGGTACCAGCGATCATGCTCATTGCTGCCTCAATGCTTGCTGCATTTAAGTCAGGCATCTTAAGCTCTGCAATCTTCTTAACTTCGCTCTTCTTAATGGTTGCAACCTTTGTCTTGTTCGGAGCTGCAGATGCACTCTTTAAGTTGCAGGCCTTCTTTAAGAGAACCGGAGCCGGCGGAGTCTTGGTGATGAAGCTGAAGCTTCTGTCTGCATATACGGTAATTACTACCGGGATAATCAGATCACCCTGATCTGCGGTTCTTGCATTGAATTCCTTCGTAAACTGTACGATATTTACGCCGTGCTGACCAAGTGCCGGTCCAACCGGCGGTGCCGGAGTTGCCTTTCCTGCAGGAATCTGTAACTTAATGTAACCAGTAACCTTTTTTGCCATTTTTGTATACCTCCTAAAATGTGGTGTTATCGGGGTCAGGTACTCTTCTTTGCAGCCATGCCGCCCGGAATACCTTCAGCTTCTGCTGATTCCTCCCACTGCGGAACAAATCCGCTTTTGTTAATATTTGTCGGCTCTTACATCCTCAAATCCAATCTCAACAGGTGTTTCACGGCCATACATATCAATACTGATAGTGAGGGTTTTCTTTTCTCCGTTGATGATGCGTACCACGCCTTCGGTATTCTCCCAGACGCCGGACACAACATGTACGGTATCTCCAACCTCGAACTCGTAAACAACTTCCTGCTCGTGAGGACCCGTCATATTCAGGATTTCTTCCTCCGTAAGCGGTACCGGCTTGCTTCCCGGACCTACAAAGCCCGTTACGCCTCTGGTGTTCCGCACTACATACCATGTGTCATCGTTCATAATCATGTTGATGAGCACATAGCCCGGAAGCATCTTTCTGGAAACCTTCTTCTCTTTTCCGTCCTTCATCTCGATTACATCCTCAAGCGGAACGGAAACCTCAAGAATCTGGTCCTGAAGCTTTCTGTTTTCGATTGTTTTTTCAATGTTTGCCTTTACCTTATTCTCGTATCCGGAATAAGTATGCACAACATACCATTTTGCCTCTGCCATTTCATCACCTTTGTCCCAAATCAGATTATTAAGTGTAATCCGGTTTCAATCACCATATCAATCAGTGCAATGACGATACCGAGAATTACCGTAATGACGATAGCTGCTGCCGACTCTTTTACAAGGGTATCCTTGTCAGGCCAGATAATCTTCTTAAACTCAGACTTCAGACCTCTAAACCAGCTCTTCATACCGGCAAAAATGCCTTTCTTCGGAGCCTTCTCCTTAGTGTTTGCAGTATTCTCTCCCATGCTTCACTATTTCCTTCCTGTCTGCGTTGCATCCGTAACCCTACGGGCAGAAAAAAATCCTGCTGATTATTTGGTTTCCTTATGCAGCGTGTGTGACTTACAGAACTTGCAGTACTTCTTCGTTTCCATTCTGTCAGGATGATTCTTCTTTTCCTTCATGGTATTGTAATTACGCTGCTTGCACTCAGTACATGCTAATGTAATCTTTACTCGCACGACAATCCACCTCCGTTATAATTTTAGCTCAATAGCTAAGTCTGTTTTTAGGCATAAAAAAAAGACCGCTTCCATAGCTAGTATAATATAGCATAGCTCAAAACGGTCTGTCAAGTGTTTTTTTATTTGGCGTGTTTACACGCCGTTTTCTTGCGCCGGTCAAAATCATTCCCAAGTTATATATGATTCGCTTTTTCCGTAGCCGGAACCACACCGCGGATATTTTTCTCCACCTGCGAACGGGCCAGCATGACCTGATGTCCGCAGCCCATACACTTCATTTTGATATCCATGCCGACACGGAGCAGCTCCCATTCCCGGCTTCCGCAGGGATGCTGCTTTTTCATTTTTACAATATCTCCTACCGAAAGATTCATACCCTTCATCCTTTCCACCGCTTTCACAGCTTCCTACATTCCTCTCTTGGAATCAAACAGTTCTGCCTCCGGAAAATAAAAAATAATCTCTGTGCCTTTTCCGAGCTCACTGTGAATTTCAATCGTACCGCCATGACGGATTGCAATCTGCTTTGCAATCGCAAGTCCGAGTCCGGAGCCCTTTGCATTCTGACGAAGCTTTGATTTATAGAACTTTTCGAAAATAAACTCCTGTTCCTCCTCGCTGATACCGATTCCTTCGTCGCGAATCGAAACCACGATATGCTCCTCCGTTGTCACCCGGATATATACCGTAGAACCCTCCGGGGAAAACTTTATCGCATTGTCCAGAATCACGAGGAACATCTGACGCAGGCGGTCATAATCACCGAGCATCATGATCACCGGAAGCTCCGTGTAAAGATCCACTGCAATATCCTTCTCGTCACCAAGTGTCAGTACAGTCTTTCGAAGATCCTCAAAAATCTGTACCAGGTTTACCGGCTCCTTTTCTATCGTAAAATCAGGATTCTGCATTTTGGAAAGAAGCAGAAGGTCGCCGACCAGCCGCTCCATCCCCTTACATTCCCGAAGCATTCTTTCATAATAATGGCGCACCTTCTCCGGGTCATCCACCACACCATCCACAAGACTCTCGGTATATGCGCGCACAACCGTAATCGGCGTACGAAGCTCATGCGATACATTGGCAAAAAAATCAAACCGCATCTGGTCAAGGTTTTTCCGTTCAATCTCGTTCTGCTGAAGCTTCTGTGACAAAAAATCCATCGTAAGTGCCAGCTCACCGATTTCGTCCCTCCGGCGTATTCTCGTCTCAATGTTGTAATTGCCGGCTGCAAGCTCAAGCGCCGTTCTTCGGATTTTCAAAATCGGGTCCGACAGCGCCTTTACATAGGGAAACGCCGTTACAAACGCTAACACCAGGGAAATAATTGCACTGACTGCAATCAGCTGCCAGCTGCTGTCTACCACCGCTTTTTCGTTTTCCACCTTGGCATTCATAATAATACCACCGGCAACCTCTCCGTTCGCACCGGAAACAGGAACACCTACCGTTACAACATTCATCTCATGGACTGAGCTGAAACGGGTTCTCGCCGTCGGAATATTGTGGAACACATTATTGATAATGTCACGATAGCCGCTTTCATATGTCTCCAGACGCATAAAACCGTCCATATCCAGTGCAAATGCCGCTGTCAGCGGATGCTCTGCATTCGGATTTGCAACCACCCAGACCTCCGTCTGCTCGATTTCGCCAAGCATAATCAGATAATCCTGCCATGCGGCAGGCTGATAATCCAAAAAGTAGCGGGAACAGCGCTTCGCAACACTCTCCGCCTTGGTTCTTATCTGCTCACGGTATCCATCCATCGTTGTCTTTTCGTAAAGACGCATGTAAATAACACCAAGTGCCACCGCAAACAGAAGGATAATCGCAGCAAAACCAAAATAGGTTGTCACAAACAGCGTATGTCGTGGTCTTCTCTTTTTTTCCTTCTTCATTCTGCTCTCCTGCAAAATCCGTTAGTTCTCCGTAAGCTCAAACTTATAACCGACACCCCAGACCGTCGCAATGTCCCAGCCCGGATGCTCTGCCTTGTCAAGCTTTGCGCGCAGACGTTTTACATGGGAATCCACCGTACGCGTATCGCCGACGTAATCGTAGCCCCACAGACTGTCAAGCAGATTGTCTCTTGTGAATACCTTCTTCGGATTTCCCGCGAGCGTCCACATCGTTTCGATT
This sequence comes from uncultured Clostridia bacterium, assembly GCA_945622055.1. Taxonomy (GTDB): domain Bacteria; phylum Bacillota; class Clostridia; order Lachnospirales; family Lachnospiraceae; genus SIG307. Next base: position 26,520 of record CALZBV010000002.1, on the reverse strand, counting down.
TCCTTTTTGGTAAGTGCAATCGGCTTACCGCCAATCGTAAGGGTGTACTCCTCAAGATTAATCATCAGATTGTCAATCATAATCACATTGGCGTTCGATTCACCGCCCCTGTCCCTGTCATTTCGTGCCATACGCCGCAGTACCGCACGAAGACGTGCCATAACCTCATTCGGCGAAAATGGCTTTACTATGTAGTCATCCGCCCCGATATCCAGTCCCATAACACGCTCAAAATCCTCACCGCGTGCGGTAATCAGAATTACCGGCGTATCCGAAGCAGCACGAATCTTTCTGCAGACCTCATATCCATCCTCCTTCGGCATCATTACATCTAAAAGCACTGCAGCCGGATTGCACTGCCGGAACAGGCGGAGTGCCTCTTCTCCGTCCGCTGCCAGCACAGGCTCGTAGCCCTCTTTTTTTACATATGCCGCCAGCACATCCGTAATATCTGTATTATCATCAGCAATTAAAATGCATTGCATGTACATTCTCCTTCCGTCAATGGTCTGCCCGACTCATCCTGTAAATCCCATGTCCCATACTGCTATTATAATAGTTTCCACCCTTTTTCTCAAGCCGATTTTCATAGAAATCCATTGGAAATTGTTCCAAATACTTCAAAAAGACTTCTTTTTGAAAAAAACTTTTTCTGTCACCTTCCTGACACCAAACTGACAAAATCTGGTGTTACACTCTACACTAGGATGTGACGCAAGGATTTCCGTAATCGTTTATGGAGGGCAATACCATGAAACACAAAGCTTTGTTCAAAGGTATCATTACCCTGGTCCTCCTGCTTTTCATCAGCTCCTTTACGTCTCTGTTTCGTCCTGCGATCGCATTCGCCGGGACACCTGAGCCAAAGCTGAATGTAAAGTCGAAGGCTATTGTAAAAGGTAAGGACTATGCCCTTAAGGTTTATAATCTGACCGAAACCCAGACCGTAGTTTTCTCTGTTGATTCCTCAAAGGTCGTAAGCGTCGATGGGGATGGCGTGATTCACGCATTCAGCATAGGAACTGCTGTCGTTACTGCTACAGTCACTGATTCCGCATCTGATTACACAGTGAAATTACAGTGCAAGGTTACCGTGGGGCCACCGGCTCTTTTTGTAATCCTGTCCCGTAAGGATGCTGAGATGGTAATCGGACAGCGTTCTCAGATGTACTGTCTGCTCTCTCCGCTCAACACAGTTGAGCAACCGAAGTTTTTCAGCTCCGCTCCTGAGGTTGCCTCAGTCAGTGCGGGTGGCGTTGTAACCGCTAAATCCGAAGGAACTGCCTGCATTTACGCACAGATCGATAACGGTCAGTTCGATGTATGTAAGATTTCCGTTGCTCCGGGCGAGGAGGCTGCACCTGCTGCTGTTGAATTGACTCCGGATGTGAGCTTTGCCGAGTTTCTGATCCGATTAAACGAGAACTTTTCCAATGGTGATAATACCTCTGAAGATACGGGTGCGTTAGCACAGTAAATCTTTCGCAGAACAATTATGTAGAGGCATTTGTCTCCGCAACAAAAGAGCTAAGTCCTGCAGCTTGCCGGACTTAGCTCTTTTCATTTCCACACTAAAACCCATGGGACCATTCTTTAACCGATAACATCGCTCATGTTGTACATACCGGCCGGCTTTCCTGCCAGGTACTTTGCAGCCTGAAGCGCACCGTTTCCAAAGATTGCCTTGGAATATGCCGTATGGCGAATCTCAATCACCTCATCGGCACCGGCAAAAATCACCTCATGCTCCCCGACAATTGTTCCTCCGCGCACTGCGGAAATACCGATTTCCTTCTTTTCGCGCTTCTTTCTTTCCTGGGAACGGTCAAACTTGTATGCATACTCCTCCTCCAGGGATTCCTTCAAAGCCTCATTGATTGCATCGGCAATCGCGAGTGCAGTTCCGGACGGAGCATCCACCTTCTGGTTGTGATGCTTTTCCACGATTTCAATATCAAAGTTGGCAGCAGCAAACACCTTCGTTGCAGCAGCAACAAGCTTCATAATCGTGTTAATACCAAGAGACATGTTAGCGGAACGAAGCACCGCTACCTTCCCGGAGGCTTCCTTTACCTGGGCATACTGCTCCTCGCTCAGTCCCGTCGTACAAAGTACAATCGGCATATTGCGCTCAACTGCCATGCAAAGACGCTCTGTAAGCTTTTGTGTGGAGGAGAAGTCAATCAAAACATCTGCCTCCACATCACATTCCTCCGGACTGACAAAAACCGGATAATCGTATAACTGAACCGGATTCAGATCGATTCCGGCAACAATCTTTACCTGCTCATCAACCGCTGCAAGCTCAGAAATCGTACGTCCCATTTTACCATTGCAGCCTATCATAATAATTCGTACCATATTTTCCTCCTGACGGTATCTTCTCATAATGCTGACTAGATAAGACCAACCTTTCTCATTTCCTCTGCCAGCTTTTCCTTGTTTACAGCCTCCATCTCGGTAAGCGGAAGGCGAAGCGGACCAACCTCCTTGCCCATCAGGTTTAAAGCGGCCTTTACCGGAATCGGATTGACCTCACAAAACAGCGCGTTAATCAGGTTCAGGTACTTTAACTGGAGCGCAAGGGCACCCTTTGCGTCTCCGGAAGCAAACTTAGCACAGATATCATGCGTTTCCTTCGGGGCAATGTTGGATAATACGGAAATGACTCCGATGCCACCGGCTGCCATTACCGGGACAATCTGGTCGTCATTGCCGGAGTACAGGTCGATATCTCCCTGGCAAAGCTGCATCGTCTGCATCGTCTGGCTGATATTTCCGGTTGCGTCCTTGATGCCGACAATGTTATCAACATTCTTTACAAGGGAAGCAACCGTTGCCGGAAGAAGATTACATCCGGTACGGCTTGGAACATTGTAAAGAATCGCCGGAATGTTTACCGACTTGGCCGTCTCCGTAAAATGCGCAATCAGGCCCTTCTGGGTAGCCTTGTTGTAGTACGGGGTAACCAGTAAAAGTCCGTCCGCGCCTGCCTTCTCTGCTTCCTTTGACAGATAAATCGCAGTCTCGGTGCAGTTGGAACCGGTTCCCGCAACCACCGGAATTCTCTTTGCAACCTTTGCCGTCGTGTAACGGATGCACTCTAAATGCTCCTCGTGGCTTAATGTGGACGCCTCACCGGTCGTTCCGCAAATGATGATTGCGTCTGTGCCTCCTGCAATCTGAAACTCAATCATCTCGCCAAGCTTATCGTAATTTACCTCTCCGTTTGCCTTCATCGGTGTAACAATTGCAACACCTGCTCCTGTAAAAATCGCCATAATGTTTACCTCCCTGAAATAAGAATGAATAAGTACCAAAAGCACTCGCAGTGCAATTCCTGCGGTGCGTCCTGCTTACAGGAAATCATATAATTTCCTGTAAAAGAAAGGGACCATCCGATGATGGTCCCGAAGCTGCCCTTTGGCGTACACACGCACGACCCGTGTGTAATGTCTCCGGTAGCCCTCCATCAAATACATGATGACAGTCCCGGAGCTGTTCACCCCGGCCCCAGCAGACGATTCCCAGGCAACCGCCGCTTCGGCATCTCATCCTTTCCTCTGTGTTCACCTATGTCCTGTCATATCCCACAGTGTACTGATAATCGATGCACCTCTACCACAAATTCAATTTATACTCATAGAATATACCAGAAGGCATGTCTTGTCAACTACTTTTTCACAATTCTTCTTTCCGGTTCTGCTTTTTCACAATTCTTCTTTTCGGTGTCTTCCTGTCATTCGCACCGCTCCGTGCCAACGTATCCCAAACCCTATTTTCCGCTTTCCTTCGCAGACCCGATGAGCTTTTTGGTATAGTCCTCCTTCGGATTCAGAAAAACCTGCTCTGCCGGACCACACTCAATCATTCGTCCGTCCTTCATCACCATTACCGTATCACATAGCTTTCGTACAACGGCCATATCATGTGAAACAAAGACATATGTCAGTCCGTGTTCTCTCTGAAGACGCAGCAAAAGTGCGAGAATCTGCGCCTGGACGGTAACATCCAGTGCCGATACTGGCTCATCCAAAAGCACCAGCTCCGGATTTAAAATCAGTGCTGCAGCAATCGCAACACGCTGCCGCTGTCCGCCGGATAACTCCGAAATATGCCGTCCGGCAATCTCCGGTAAAAGCTCCGTTTCCGCAAGCATCGAAAGCACGCGCTCCTTGCGTTCCTGCTTTGTCAGCTTTGTATGAAGACGGAGCGGCTCCTCTAAAATCCAGCCAACCTTTTTGGCTGGATTCAGGCTCGTGTATGGGTCCTGAAATACCATCTGAACGCCCGCTTCCGTCTGAGAAACCGACAGCGTGCCGTCCGATGCCTTCTGAAGTCCCGCAATCGTTTTTAGCAGGGTAGACTTTCCGCAGCCGCTCTCGCCAACAATACCGAAAATCTCCCCGCGTCCTACCGAAAGACTCACCTTGTTCACTGCAGTTTTATATAATGGTGCATGAAACATCGATGTCTTTTTCCGGAAAATCACGGAAAGCTCCTCCATGCGAAGCACTGCCTCTGTTTCAGTGCTTTCCTTCGTTTCCTTCTCGGCGTTTTCTTTTGCACGTTCCTTTGGCCCGCTTACCACCGCACTCATCAGTTTTTTCGTATAGTCCTGCACCGGCGTGGAAAACACCTGCTCCGTGCTTCCCTCCTCCACGATTTTTCCGTCCTTCATTACAATCAGACGGTCGCAAAGCTTTTGCAGCACATTTAAATTATGGGAAATAAATATTACGGAAAGCTGTCGCTCTTTGGCAAGTGTCCGGATCAGCTCCACAATTTCCTGTTCAATGACAACATCCAGTGCCGTAGTAGGCTCATCGGCAATCAATAGTTTCGGACCGTTGATTAGTGCCATCGCAATCATGACACGCTGACGCATACCGCCGGACAGCTGGTGCGGATACTGATTCAAAAGCTCCGAAGGGTTCCGAAGTCCTGCACTTGCAAGCGCCTCCAATATCAATTCCCTTCTCGCTTCCTTCGCCTGCCCGGCATGCAAAAGCAGTGGCTCCTCCATCTGCGTGCCAATCGTCTGTACCGGATTTAAGGAGGTCAGCGGTTCCTGGAAAATCATCGCCATCTCACTTCCGGACAGACGGCACCGCACCTCTTCCTCTTTCTTTCTGTTTGAAAACAAAAGGCTCTGGCCCAAAAAGCTAAGCTCAGAAGCCTCATATTTCGCATTTTCCGGCAAAAGGCCCATAACCGCAAGGGCTGTCATACTTTTCCCGGAACCGGATTCGCCGGCAACTCCGAGTATTTCACCTTCCGAAAGGGTAAACGAAACATGGTCCACCACCATTTTGTTGCTTCGGTCCGGGCGCGGAAAGGAAATACATAAGTCACGAACCGACAAAAGCACCTTGGAATTTTTCCCCTTCGTTGCATCTTTAGTCATGCTTTTCCCCTCCCTCGATACTCATCAGACCAACACCAAGCACACACACAAGAATCATCATCCCCGGTGCAATCGCACTCCACGGTGCACGAATCAGGTATGGCTGGGCCTCGGAAAGCATACGTCCCAGGCTCGGCTCCGGCGGCTGGACGCCAAGGCTCAGATAGCTCATGGCAGCCTCCGATAATACTGCATTATTGAAACCGATGGCCAGTGCGGACAAAAGGCTTCCTTTTGTATTCGGTAATATATGGACAAACATGATGCGGAGCTGCCCTGCTCCCATCAGGCGTGCATTCTTCACATAATCATACTCTTTTTGTACTAAAAAACCGCTTCGCACCACACGTGCAAAGCTCGGAATAAACAAAAGACCAAGTGCCAGAACCAGCTGGAGGGTTCCGCTGCCAAACGCACCAACGAAAACAAGTGCCAGCAATATACTCGGAATCGCCGCAAGCGCATCGTTCACACGCATCAGAATCAAATCCAGTTTTCCTCCGAAATAACCCGTAAATGCTCCGACAAGCGTTCCACCGACCGCACCAATGCTCACTACCGCAAGTCCAACCAGGAAGGTTGTCCGGGAGCCCTTTAACACACGGCTGAATACATCGCGTCCAAAGCTGTCCGTTCCAAACAAATGCTGAAACGAGGGCGCAGCATTTTTCATTGCGGAATTCATTTCGTTCGGGTCATACGGCGTGTAAAAACAACCAATCACGGAAAGAAGTGCTGCCAACAGAAACAGTCCCGCACCAATCATAAAATTGATTCTCCATTTTCCGTCTTTACGAAGCCATCTCAGGTGTTCCATTGTTCTGCCTCCTTTCCTTTGGTTCCTTAAATCTGCCGAATTCTCGGATCTAACATACGACATGCGATATCTGAAAGATAATTGAGTAGAATAACTACCGTTGTTGCATACAAAATAATGGCACGCACAACCGGATAATCCCGGTGGGAAATCGAAACGGCAAGCAGGCGGCCCACACCGGATAAATTAAATACCTGCTCGATAACAATACTTCCTGCCAGAATCTCTGCCATTACCATCGACAAAAACGTAACCACAGGAACGAGTGCGTTGCGGAGCACATGCCCCCACAACACTCTGCGGCGATTACAGCCCTTACTTTTTGCGGTACGTACGTAATCTGCCGTCAATTGTTCATTTAATGAATTCTGCAAAAACCGCACCGTCATTCCGATTTTCGGAATCGCAACGCTTAATGCAGGGAAAAGCATAAAACCAAGAAATCCAAAGAAATCCTCCCCCGCCGGCACATACGCCCCGGGAGTAAACACCTTAAAAATAATTCCAAACACCAGGGTCAGAATCATACCGAGAAAGAACGGCGGAACCGCCATCATCAGCTGTGTCAGCAGGGCAAAGCCACCGTTTCCGTGGCTTCCGTGCTTTCTTGCCGATAAAATACCAAGCGGAAGCGACACTGCCACAATCAGAAAGAACGAATAAAACGCCAGTCCCAGAGTAACCGGCATTCGTCCGCCAAGCAGCTCTCCCACACTGCGTCCGTACTGCGTGGAATTACCAAAATCCCCACGTACCGCATCTGCCAGAAAGCTCAGGTAGCGGAGCGGTAACGGACGATTCAGGCCCAGCTGCTCGCGGAGAGCCTGTATTTCTTCCTCGGTCGCATCCAATCCTAGCTTTGTCATCGCAGCATCCGACGGAATGACCTCAAACGCAAGAAAGGTCAAAAATGCTGCAACCAAAAGTGTAACCAACAACGCCGCCGTTTTTTTCACCCAGTATCGCATTTTTGACCCTCCTTTCCTCCACACGTCTTATTTTTCCGGACGAATGGAGGCCATATCCAGTACATACACCGGATAGAACCGATATCCGGTAAATCTCTTATTGACTGCAACCAGCTTCGCCGGGTCCTGAAGGTATACGCTTGCCGCATCCTTCGTCAGCATCTCCTGAAGCTGCTTGTAGTACGTTATTTTTTCCTCATTGCTTACGCTTGCCTTTGCCTTATCAAACAAAGCGTCATACGCATCACTCTTATAATTCACAAAATTGCCGGAAGCATCCGAGCGATACCGTCTGACAACATCACTCGGGGCGAGTGCCGCATCCAGACCGACAATCGTTGCCTCATAATCTCTTCCGCGGTATACGTCCGTCAGCCAGGTCGGCCACTCGATGAGCTGAAGCTTCACCTCAACGCCAATCTTCTTATACTGCTCAACAAGGACCTGTGCCGTTGCCACATGGAAGTCATAGTTGGACGGCACCTTCATGGTGAAGGTCAACGGATTGCTCTCGTTATAGCCTGCCTTTGCGAGCAGCTCCTTTGCCTTCTCCGGCTGATAGGTATAATATGTTTCCATATCCTTGTTGTAATAAACGCCGAAATTCGGGAACATATTACTTCCGATGATGTTTCCCTTGCCGCCTGCCACAATGTTCAGAATTTCCTGCTTGTCCACTGCCATGCAAAGTGCCTGACGAACCTCAGGTTTTGTAAACGGCGCAAACTCATTGTTTAAGAACATTGCCTGGACAAGGTTGCTTGCACCAACCTCAAGCTTGTACTCATCCGTAAGCTGGGAAGCCTGCTCCTCGGTCAGATACGGGAAGATATCGATCGTTCCTGCCAGAAGCTCCATAAATGCTGCGTCGTTGCTTGCGCAGATTTTAAAGGTTACCTTTTCCAGATACGGAGTCTCTCCGTAATACTCCGGGAACCGTTCTACCACAAAGCTGGTCAGCGGCTCGTAGCTGACAAAACGGTACGGACCGGTACCGACCGGCTTTGTACTCTGTTCCGTATAATTCTCCGGAATGATTGCAACGGTTAAAAATCCAAGAAGCTCTGTATTTGCCTCTTTCAGGGTAATCACTACCGTACCGGCATTCTTCTTTTCCACGGCCGAAATAACAGAAAGCGCCGAACTCACTTTGACCTCAGGATCTGGGTCAGACAGTAAACCGGCGCATCTTTTAATCGAATATACGACATCCTCTGCAGTAACATCCGCTCCGTTGTGAAATTTCACACCTTCGCGAAGCGTAAACGTATAGCTCATACCATCCGGAGCAATCTCTACGTCTTCTGCCACCGCAGGAACTAACGTTCCGTCCACGGAAGGCTTTACGAGGCCTTCAAAGACGTTGAACAAGACTTCATCGGTTCCTGCCGCTACTGCTTTGTGTGGGTCAAGACTGTCTAAATCCTGTGTTATTCCTACTACCGCGGAACGCGAATCCGAACCGTTCTTCCCCGTCTTGCCGCCATTGCAGGCACAAAGTGCGGTGAGGGAAAGGAGTAGCGCAACCAAAACTGCATGTTTCTTCATTTTACTACCTCCGTTCGCGGATTAACTTCCGCTTATTTAATTTTTACGCTTACATCATATACCATACTTATCAAAAATGCAAGAAAAATTGTTTTTTTTGTGAATCTTTTCGAAAAGTGCTTTATTCTTGAACAAAAATAGTGTAGAATAGGTTGCAGAATAAAAAAAGGAGGATTTTGCGAATCTGAACCGGATTCGCAGCAAAGCACCATGGAACAAAAAGAAAAAACGAATAACACAGCGCTCAGCCGCAGTCAAAAGGAAAAACTCGCTGCCGCAAAGCAGGAACGTGCAAATAAAATCGTGTCGATTGTTATTGCCGTAATGTCTGTTCTCATCATTGCCGCACTGTTGATTTTCATCCCGCTTTCCAGAAAACGCGCAGGGCTCAAGGAATATTTCCGTGTAAATGATGAACCGGTTTCTGCACTGGAGTTCAATTATTATCAGAACCGCGTCATGAACAATTTTCTGACCACCTACGGAAGTATTTTACAGTACATCGGTCTGGATACCACACAGGATTTGAGTACTCAGATCTATGACACCAGCACCGGACTGACCTGGGAGGAATATTTTGCCGAGCAGGCAGTTACCTCGATTGCAGAGACCCGTGCCCTGATTGCCGATATGAAGGCAAAGGGAGAGACCGTTGATATTTCAGAGACTCTCAAGCTTTACAAGGAGAATCTGGCAACCACCGCCGAGTCTGCAAACAGCAGCGTAAAGGATTATCTGGTGCGTCTGTATGGTGAGTCTGCTACCGAAGCGCGCATTATGAGCTTCATCGAGGACGAGCTTACCTCTTCCGCATATTATTCCAAGCTTATGGAAAAATATGCAGCTTCTGACGAAGACGTCCAGAAGGAAATCGATGACAACGAAATCAAATACACCTCGGTTGACTACCGTATCCTTCCATTCTATACCGAGCTTCCGAACGATGCTTCCGATAGCGAAGTGGAAGAAGCATTAAAGAAGGCTGAGGTTCGTGCAAATGAGATGCTTGCCAAGGTTTTGGCAGGAGAGGATTTCGAAGAGCTTTGTGTCGATTATGCAACCGAGATAGAACGTACGAACTACGCTGACCCGGATACGGACAAGTCCCTGGATACCATTACCGACCTTACTCCGAGCGATGCTTACGTAGGCTTCAGCACCTGGCTTTTTGATGAGGAAAGAAAGAGCGGAGAAGCTATCGTTTACACCGATGACGAGCAGAAGGTTGTTTATGTGCTCAAGTTCGAGAAGCGTTACCTTGCAGATTCCACAAAGACCTCTGTAAAGAACACACTTACCTCTGCTACGGTAAATAAGTATCTGGACGAGCTTACCGCTTCCTACAAGATTATCAATACGAAGAACACGCTCACGTTCATGGATAAGAAAACATCTGAAGACACTGCAGAATAAAGAGAATACTTCGTTTCTCCCGCAAAAAGCCCCGGGCGCATTGCCCGGGGCTTTTCTTTTCCTTTTTACGTTTCCTCTACATATCGTATCATCTCAAGCTCACTGAGCTTCTGAATAATCTCCGCATGCGGCTCCTTCTTCGGAAGACGCATATAGCAGAGCACACCGATATCTGCATCATTCACACCGTTTGTTTTGGTAATCTCCAAATCACTCAGCCGATAGCCGCATTCCTTGGAGAACCGGATAAACCTTCCGACGTCTGCCATGTGCTCAAATTCCAGATACAGACCAATTACCTTTGTCGATGACTGCATCTGGTCATCCAGGCGGTGAAGTACGGACATAATCACAAAAATCAGCAGACAGCCGATAATCGCTCCCCAGTAAAACCCGATTCCGATAGACAGCCCCACACAGGCGGAGGCCCAGAGACCGGCAGCGGTTGTTAAGCCCTTTACCCGGTTTCGTCCGGTCACAATAATCGTCCCGGCGCCGAGAAAACCGATTCCGCTGATGACCTGCGCTCCCATACGGGCAACATCCACACCCGGATAACGTGCGCTGATGTATTGGTTCGTAATCATTACCAGCGTGGAGCCCATGCAAACAAGCATGTACGTCCGCAGTCCCGCCGGACGGTGCTTTCTTCCGCGTTCACTGCCCAGAATCCCACCGCAGACCAGTGACAAAAGCAGCCGGACAACCGTTGATACCACATTGACTTCCAGCAAAATTTCAGGAATTGCAAAATCCATAGGCATTCCCTCCCTATTTCATATACCAGTACTCTGCATGTGCAGCACCTATACCACGGCTCTTCTCTTCCGCAGGAGCACCCTCCGGAAAATTCATCAGCCTGTTGCATACGGCAAAACGACTGCCCTCAGACCAGGTAACAATGTGATAGCCCCCCCGCTCTGCCGAGGCCTGTGCCTCCGAAAGTTCCTCCGCTGTTATCCTGCTTACCGCCAGATAGCCCTCTGTAGTGAGCAGCAGACGCTGCTTCTCTCCGGACACTCTCGTGAATTCCATACGGTCCAGATACGGAAGCTGGCGTCCGACAGCATCTACCTTCCAGTAATACGGATTACGCACAAATTCATAATATGCGCCATTTACATTATTCTTTCCTTCCTCGGTCGAAAGCAAAAAAGCATTCAGGGTCGGAAGTCCGGCAAAATTACACGGGCAAAGCAGCGTTGCACGAAGTACCTCCTTCACACTCGCATAGCCCATATCCTTTGCCTTGGAAAGTGCAGCATCTTCTCCCATATACTCCGGGAGCAGGTTCACATAAAAATGCTCCGGTGCAAAGCAGACACCACCCGCTTCAGTCATTTCTCTGAGAAAGGACGGCTTTGCTGATGAAAATGTAACCGTAAAACAGTAATCGTTAACTTTTTCAAACGTGGCCCGCTTCGGCCCAACCAAAAAACACGAAGGAATGCTCTCTCCCGTCACCTCCGATACACACAGACTGTTGTAATAAAACAGGCAGTCGTCTGCGGTAAACGGTACTCCGTCTGACCATCGCAGCCCCTCCCGAAGCAAAATTGTATATATCGTTGCATCCGCATTTACCGAATACCCTTTTGCAATATTCGGTACAATGCTGCCGTCAGAGGCTAGTGCAAACAATCCTTCCGAAAACAGCGCGCCGGTTATCCCGTCATCGGCTACCGCTGCCATGCAGACACTTTCCGAATACTGCCCATTCACTTCACTGGCCTGATAAACTGCTTCCGCCTTCGGAAGACGACCGGACAACTGCCACAGCTTTCCTTCCGATACAAGCTTCGATAACATCTCTGCTTCCGCTCCGTTATGGCTAATCACTGCCTCCCCCGTTCCCGAAGGCATCTCCGTTACCGTTCCCGGTGTTATGGTCAGCTCCTCCTGCCCAGGTTCTTTTTTATCCCCACAGCCCACCAGACAGGCCGCTGAAAGCACAACTCCGAGGAGCACCCCTTTACTCAATTTCTTCATCCTTTCCTCCCAAAAACAGAATGCCCCAAAGCTTACGTAAGATTCGGGGCACTGTATATTCTTATATGCGGAATGCACTCAGTACATCCTGAAGCTCTTTTGCCTTTTCGTTCAGTACTGAAGATGCACCGGTCAGATTCTCCACCGCCGTCAGCTGAAGGTCAACCATATTCTGTACCTCCTCAGACGCAGCAGAGGTCTGTTCGGAAATCGCCGAAATGCTGCTGATTGCATCTACCGTAACCGTCTGTGCCTGCCCAATCCGGTCAACACCTTCGGAGATGTGCTCCAGACGCTCCGTCATTTCCTCTACATTGTCATCAATATTCCTGAACAAAGCAATCGTATGATTCAGCGCAACACTCTGGGAGGCTACAATGCTTTCTGCCTGCTCCACCGTCTGCACGGTTCCCTCGGTCTGCTTTTTGATTCCGTCTACAATCTTGGCAATCTCACCTGCCGCCTCCACGGACTGCTCTGCCAGCCGGCGAATCTCGTCTGCAACAACTGCGAACCCACGCCCTGCCTCACCTGCACGTGCTGCCTCAATGGAAGCATTTAACGACAGGAGGTTCGTCTGTTCTGCAATATCATTGATAACACCGGTAATCTTTCCAATCGAATGGGACTCCTTTACCAGTGCGTCCATATCAACCGTAATTCGTCTGGTAATTGCGCTCGTCTCCTCGCCCTTCTTTTCCAGAATACCGATAGCATCCATACCTTTTTCCACGGCGGTCTTTGCATTCTTTGCAAGCTCATCGATGGCATCGGCATCCTCTTTTACTTCATTGATCCGGCTGCTGAGCTCTTCACTCTGAATAAGGCAGCGCTCCGAATCCTCTGCCTGCTGGACAATACCGTTTCGAATCTCGGAGATGGAGCTCGTTATGTTCTGTGTCGCCTTTAGAAGCTTTGTGGAGGTGTCTTCCACATCCAGTGCAGAGCTTCCGACACTGTCTGCTACTGCCGAGGTCTTTTCCACCATGCCCTTCATGTTCACTACCGACTTATTCGCACAGGCTACCAAAGCCCCGAATTCGTCCTTTCTTCCGGTACGAAGCTTCGCAGACAAATCACCTCTTGCCATACGATCCAGTCCAACCATGGTACGCTTCATTGCCTTTGCATAAGCGCCGGCAACATACATACCAAGTGCAACGGAGCATATCACGGAAATCGCTATCATGATAACCGTAAGCATACGAATCGAATTTGCACTTGCGATAATCTCATTCTTCGGAATCGCACCGCAGAGCATTACACCGGTTTCGCCAATCGGAGAACAGATAATCAGATAGTTCTTTCCGTCAATCTTTTCATAGTCCTTGGCCAAAGCACCTGTATTTATTGCCTTCCGGTAGGTTTCTTTTGCTGAAAATACCGATTCGGTATTTCTTCCGTTCACACCGGCTTCGCTTCCGTCCACTGCAGTCACACAAAAAATACTTCCCTCTGCAAGCTCAATCGTGGAAAGTGTCTGCGTAATCATATCCATACGGATATCCGCGGAAATGTATCCAATTTCTTTTCCAAGTGCATTTTTCATCACGGTCGTTACCGCCATGAAATAATCCTCTGAGCGAAGGCCGAGCTCAGAATCAACAAAATTATGGTAAGAGGTCCAGTCAAATTCCTTTCCGCCGGAAAGAAATGCCTTTCCCTCCTCGCTCTGTGCGAACCTCGTTGCAAGCCCGGTATTTTGAAACGTTCCGTCAGAGGCATAGGAAACACCGTAATCCGCAAGAACCGCAATATTTCCAATCATCTGCTCCCGTTCTCCGCCAAGCGTTCCTATCTCCGCCTGAATGGCTTTTTTCGCCTCTGTCTCAGACTTGCTTTTCTCCGTAAGTGCCCCTCCGTAATACAGGGATATGTTACTGTTTGAGTTCAGCTGGGACATCTTTGACTCTACCGTAGAGAAAATCAGGGAAAACTGATCCGCTCTTGCCAGAATCGTAGAGCTTGCCGCCTGTTCATAATTCTTCTGAAGCGACCGTGCTGCTGTGGAGGTACAAATCAGTCCAAGAATCAGAATAAAGGCAATCGGTACGCAATACATTCCAATCAGCTGCGTACGTATGCTCCTCATCTTTTTCTTCTTTGCAGGAATCACCGTTCTCTTTTCCGGCTTCTTTTCCATTCTCTTTTCCGGCTTCTTTTCTTTTTTCGGTTTCATCGCTCTCATTTTATCCTTAAAAGCCACCGGTTCATTACTTTTCCCTGATGTTTTTCTTTTTAAATCCTCTGTTTTTTTTGTTTCGTCCTCTGATGTTTCCTTGTTGAAAAATTTTAACAAATTCGTAGCCTGTTTCATGGTGCGCAAACCTCCTTGCTGCCTTGAAGCAATCTTTTTCTTTTGATAAAATTTACACATCCTCCCTTATCAAAATTATATCATTTTTTTCGGATGATTTCAAGTAAAACATGGAAACAGTTTCCACTGTCCTTCCTTGCTGAAGTGAAATGTTTTCCCACTTCAGCGCTGTCTTTCCTTATTATTTTTTCCAAAAGATGTGAAAAACATAAAAATCATAAAAAAATTATTTTCTTCTTTTCTTTTTACACCAAATGCCATATAATAGAGTCAGAACCATGAAGAATAGAAAGGAGTTTTCCCTCATGAAGAAGATTTTTAAATTTTTTGCTACAGTAGCTTCCTTTGCAGCAGTAGCAGGCGGTGCATTTCTCGTTTATAAAAAATTCTTTGCTAATGAAGCCGATGATTTTGATTTTGACGACAGCTTTGCAGATGAGGACGACCCATCCGCTTCCCGCGAGTATGTTTCCATCAATATCACCAACGATGAGACCGAAGAAGAAACCGAAGAAGAGACGGTCGATGCTTCCGCAGAAGAGTCCGGAGATACTTCCACAGAAGAGTCCGGAGATACTTCCACAGAAGAACCGGCTTTCGCAGAATCGGGAGAGACTGTTGATGCTGAATAGTTTTCAGCAGACAAAAGGCTTTACTGCCGTGCAGCTTTGCTTCACGCACGGTCAGTAAAGCCCTTTTTTATTTCAGAATCAAAATTCCTTCGTCAAATAACACCCAGATTCTTCCCTGGTCGGTTTCCAGCAGAAGCATCTCTTCGGCTCCCGTCTTCGTTGAAAGCAGAAAATGTGTCTCATCCGGAAACATCGTTTCCAGACGTTCCTCTGTTTTCAGGGCAGCCGTCCCCTTCTCCTCAAAATAGTCGGAAAGCTCCTCATTCCAGTCTATCTCTGTTTGCACCGCGCTCCCGCATTTTTTCCATACCGATGCTTTTTGGTTCAGCGGGTGATAGCCGGCCATTGAAAGCACACTGCATACAGCCTCCGACAATTCATATGCCGTCTCCAGCCGTTCATACTCAGCCTGCCAGGACTCCAAAAGCTCCTGCGCTGCCGCTTTCAAATCGTGACCTCCGATTCCGTCACTACCATGTTCCCAGGTAGCGTTTCCCTCCGGCTTCACAGCATTGTCTGTCACGTATTCCTCGGCGAAGTACCCGGCATTAGGTGTATTATCTCCATTGTGAACCGGCTCTTCTGAGCGCATGCGCACCTCGCCCTTCTGCAGCATATCCGAAGCACCTGATGTTTTTTTACCAAGCGTGTTGCCTCCAAGTACAAGCACGGCAACTGCTGCCGCTGCCATTCCTCCATAGGAGAGCCACTTTTTAAGCGAAACCGTTCTTCCGGCCGGAGTCTTAAGCTTCTCCTCTTTCACACGCTGTAACGTTTTTTGAATCAGCTCCTCACTTACCGTCAGGGCATCCTCCGAAAAAGCAGTATCAAGTAAAGCATACAGTTGTTCATCCTCCACATGACCTTGTTCATCCACGGCCGGCACCTCCTTTCTGTTGTTCCTCCAAAAGCTTTTTAAACCGTTCCCTTGCCCTTGCAAGTCTGCTTTTTACCGTACCTTCACTGATACCAAGAAGCGCTGCCGTCTCGGCAATGGAACGTTCCTCAAAGTACAATCCGACCAGAACCTCCCGGTATTTTTCAGGCAACAGATAAAGGGTTTCACGAATCCGTTTCGCATCCTCTTTCTTTTCAATTTCCTCAATTGTGTCCTTCGCCGCGAGCGTTCTTTCTTCTTCCTCGCCCATCAGCGTAACACGCTGCCGGTATGCGCTTTTCAGATAATCCTTACAGGTATTGGCAGTGATACGCAGCAGCCAGGTTCGTACCGAACACTCCCCCCGGAATTCCCCTGCCTTCGCATTCACCTTGATAAAAACCTCCTGAAACATGTCCTCCGCCGTATCCCGGTCCTTCACATAGGAATATGCCAGGCGAAGCACATCATTTCCGAACTGCCGCATCAGCGTCTCCAGTGTATAAACCACACCATTGTCACAAATCCGGCATTCCTTACATTCCGGTTCTTTCACTCTCATAATTTACCTCTTACAACTACTAGACGACGAAAAGCGCCACCCGGTTCCATTCTTTTCAAAAATTATTTCTTTTTCCCAAGTAAAACTGCTGCAAGTCCACCACCCAGTATTAAAACAACTGCAATAAGCACCGCACCTATCGGAAAACGCTGCGTGGTGTTCTCTTCTTCACGAATCTCAATCACCGGTGCCGATGCATCCTGTCCATTCTCTGCTGCATCAGAACCGGTCTTATCCGACGGAGTCTGCTCCGGCGCAGTTTTATCCGGGGCATCCGCTGTGCCCGGCTCCTTCTCTCCGTCCGGTTTTTTTCCGTCCTCCGGATTCTTTCCGTCCTCCGGATTCTTTCCGCCCTCCGGATTCTTTCCGTCCTCCGGCTGCTTTCCGTCCTCCGGATTCTTTCCGCCTTCCGGCTGCTTTCCGCCCTCCGGCTGCTTTCCGTCCTCCGGATTCTTTCCGTCCTCCGGCTGCTTTCCGCCCTCCGCAGTGTCACCTGCAGTCTTAACAAAATGCGGAATCAAGGTCATGTTTGTACCGATTTCTCCGGCTGCGAAGGTAATCGTATTCACACCCTTTGCGACCGAAGCGCCTTCCCAGTAATCAAATGCATAGCCCTCTGCGGCTACCGCAGTCACCGTCATCGGAAGATTTTTAAAATATGTTCCGGACCAGACCCCGTTTTCCAGGCATTCCTCCGATATTTCAGCCGTATTCAAAAGAATCGTTCCGTGAAGTGCTTCGCTGCATTTTACGGAGATTGTGTATCTTCCGCCAAGCGAGAACTGCTTCGACAGCTTCAGCAAAAGCTCACGGTTTCTCGTTCTTGCAAACGCCCTTACCTGCTCCACATTGTCCGCATAATTCCCCTTCTGACCATACTGGGAATACTGCTCCTGTACCAGCGGCTCATACACCTTCTCCAGCGCATCTATTTTGTCAAGAATCTCTTCCGGGCTGAAACGACTGTTCAAAAGGTCCACATAACGGGAAACAAACTTTTCCTGAAACGAAGCATTCTTCATAAAGCTCCGAAGCAATCGCGTCAGCACATCCCGGTACGGCTGTACCGAATACTTGTCGGAAAGCATCGGTGCCAGCGTATCCTCATCCGCCTGATGTCCGTAAAGACCAAATCCAAAATCCGTGTCAAACAGCAGCCAGCGGATTTTCCCGTCCAGACCATACTCCTCCGATGCTTCGCCAAAGTATCTCCATGCACGGCAGTTATTGTGCGGCCAGTCCGTATTGCCACTGTACAGCTCCACACAAAGATAATCAATAAAATTATCAATATCAAAGTAGCTCTGCGCCTTGCGGTAATTCTCCGCAACACTCATATCATTTCCCGTGACAAAGCTGTATGCCTTCTGAAAATAAGAAAGCTGTTCTTCCGGTCCTTCATAGATTACCGTTTCAAAGGCTTCTCCGGATTTCGGTAAAATCACCTTTCCGTCGGAATCCTTCGTATACTGGAAGTCATAGATAACAACGTCCTCCTCAGAGCAGTTGTAATGAGAGCTCAGATAACGGTCATCCATACGTTCGCGGATATTCAAAATGCCGTAGAACTTCCCGTTCAGGAAGGTAATCGTCGGCGTGTAGCCCTGCAAATCCAGAGACGTTCCGGTCATGAGGGACTGCACCAGTGCATCACGGAAAAAGGTCGTCTCCCAGGCATCGCCTTCGTTTCCTCCGGTCCGAAGAATCAGACGTTTGAACTTCTTAATCGTCTTTTCCTTTCCGTTCATTTCAACTGCCGGTATGATACTGTCGGAAAAGAAATCATACTTGAAATTTTTCTGCGTGTCATATTCATCTCTTGCATAGAGTCGGAGTGATTTGATTGCAAAACGTCTGGAATATGCACCATGTACACGCACACCAACGTTCATGGAAATTTCCTGCTTCCCTTCCGCCGTAAAATATTCAAAATGCGCCTCACGTTCCCACTCTCTGCCACTTTCTTCCGCATTGGTAAGGATTCCCGTTTCGACGTCATAAAATGCCTCCTCCGGTGCAGAAATTGAAATTACCGCAGTTTTAAAACGTTTTTCCATGCCACGGGCAACAAAATACGTATTCGTTACCACATCACTGCACTCACCCGCTGCGTTTACCGCAATCGCACGAACCACTGTTGCGCGGAACGGAATCTTGTCCGTGTAGGAATGAATCCCGATTCCATCGGAATATTCCTTCGTCGCAGCGCCGCCCACAACAGGAAGGGAGCCATCCAGTGTATAATACACCCTGCTTCCGGCCGGGGCCGATATTGTCAGCGTAAATGCAGTATTATAAAAACCTGCCTCCTGAGCAAATACCGGTCCTTCCACTGTACTCGGTACAAACACCTTCTCAGCCGCGCTCCGGTCCTCTGTCTCCTCCGCCGCCATTCCATATGTCACCGGCTGCAAAGCTGCTAAAAGCATCAGTCCCAGACCAAATATTCCTGCCAAAAGTACAGCCTTCGCCGTTCTGCACTTTCTTTTTCCCGGTAAACCCTTTTCCGTTCTTTTTCCCGGTAAATCCTTTTTTATCCTTGCCATACCCCAAAATACCCTTTCCGAATTAATTCTTTGCAAACTCCGCAAGCTTCAGTCCTTCATTTCGCTCAAGTACCGTACGGATACTCCATTCATGTGTAAAGAGCAGAAGCGGTCTGTCCTTCAGATCCTTTACCCGCTTGGAATCCGTGGTAATATTCAGCTTTGCCACATCAATATTATCATTCTCAATCCAGCGGATATACTCATACGGAAGCGGGTCCATACGGATTTCGACGCCATATTCGGATTCCAGACGGAATTTCAACACATCAAACTGCAGGACACCGACCACGCCGACGATAATCTCCTCCATACCGGTGTGAAACTCCTGGAAAATCTGAATTGCACCCTCCTGTGCAATCTGGGAGACACCCTTTACAAACTGCTTACGCTTCATGGTATCCACCTGACGAATCTTTGCAAAATGCTCCGGTGCAAACGTCGGAATACCTTCAAACTCAATCTGCTCCGAAGGCGCACAAACCGTATCCCCAATCGAGAAAATTCCCGGATCGAATACACCGATGATATCTCCGGCATAAGCCTCCTCAACAATCTTTCTGTCCTGTGCCATCATCTGCTGCGGCTGGGAAAGACGGAGCTTCTTGCCACCCTGCACATGCAGTACCTCTTCGCCGGCCTCAAACTTTCCCGAACAAACCCGCATAAATGCAATACGGTCACGGTGTGCCTTATTCATATTTGCCTGAATCTTAAATACAAATGCCGAAAAATCATGCGTCAGCGGGTCAATCTCCCCGGTCTTTGATTTACGGGAAAGCGGAGAAGTCGTCATCTTAAGGAAATGCTCCAAAAATGTCTCTACGCCGAAGTTGGTCAGTGCCGAGCCGAAAAATACCGGAGTAAGCTCACCGGCGCTCACTCTGTCAAGGTCGAACTCGCTACTCGCGCCGTCCAAAAGCTCGATTTCATCCACCAGATTGTTGTGATTCTCACGACCAATGATTTCATCCAGATTCGGGTCTCCAAGCCGGGCTTCGATCTTTTCCACTTCATTCTGTCCGTTATTTGCTGCAAAAAATCTGGTAATCGTCCCGGTGTCACGCTGGTATACGCCCTTAAAATTCTTGCCGGAGCCAATCGGCCAGTTCATCGGACAGGTACGGATTCCAAGTACATTCTCGATTTCATCCAAAAGCTCAAACGTATCTCTTGCCTCACGGTCAAGCTTATTCACAAAGGTAAAAATCGGAATATGGCGCATCACGCATACCTTGAACAGCTTAATCGTCTGTGCCTCAACACCCTTCGATGCATCGATTACCATGACCGCAGAGTCTGCTGCCATCAGTGTCCGGTACGTATCCTCCGAGAAGTCCTGATGTCCCGGAGTATCCAGAATATTAATACAGTATCCGTCATATTCAAACTGCATTACCGACGAGGTAACGGAAATACCTCTCTGCTTCTCAATCTCCATCCAGTCGGAAACCGCATGTCTTGCCGTCTTTTTTGCCTTTACCGAGCCCGCAAGGTTAATTGCACCTCCATACAGCAAAAGCTTCTCCGTCAGTGTCGTTTTTCCCGCATCCGGGTGGGATATAATCGCAAAGGTTCTGCGCTTCTGTATCTCGTCAGCGTTGCTCATAGCTGCCTCCTTTATATAAGAGCATAATTTTCCATAATAGGATTATTGTACATGATTTTTCTGTCGTTTGCAAGTCCGGAGTTTGGTAAACACAGGAATCCACTTTTTTCTCTGCCGTTTTCATGACATTTCCATGCTGTTTCATGCGATTTCTTGCGTTCTGTCGCCGGATATGGTAAACTTCCGTTAAAGACCGAACAAAGACAGCCTTAATTTTACGGAGGAACTCATGAAACAGCTTTTACTATTCCAGCCAAGTGTCGAAACTCTCCGGTTTTTCTCAGAACGTCTGGCAGAGGAATACAGCGCACTCGGTTATGAGGTTGCTCTGGTTCACATCCATGAACCATTTAGCGGCACTAACGAGCTAACGGAATATCTCAAACGCGGCGAGACAACCTTAATTACCTTTAATTTCCACGGATTGCAGCGCGAAGCTATTTTTCATACAAAAAGGAAAAAGCTTCTGCTCTGGGACGTTTTTGATGTGCACTGCATCAACATCGTTGTGGACCACCCGTTTTACTACTACGAGGAACTGAACTACCTTCCAAAGCATTATCTGCAAATCTGCATTGACGAGGACCATGCTGACTACATGCGGCGCTTTTATCCTGACGTTCCCTTAGGCGACATCATGCCGCTTGCCGGTTGTCGTGCGCGGGCTGCTTTCCCGTTTTCAGACGAAGAGAGCCTTCCCGATTTTTCCGTTCTTCGCCCTTTTTCGCAAAAAACCCCCTCTTCTCCGGTACTTCCGTCCGCAGAGCGTTCTACAGACGTAGTATTTACCGGCTGTTATACCCCTCCGGACTTTTTTCTTCCGTACATGAACAGAAACGGTGAGGAATACAATTCCTTCTATCACGGCATTTTAAACGATTTGCTGGCAAATCCTTCCCAATGCATCCACACAGTTTTTTTGCGCCATCTAAACCGCGACCTCCCGGACCTTTCGGAGGAAGA
Source organism: uncultured Clostridia bacterium (assembly GCA_945622055.1). Classification (GTDB taxonomy): domain Bacteria; phylum Bacillota; class Clostridia; order Lachnospirales; family Lachnospiraceae; genus SIG307. The sequence goes on along the minus strand of CALZBV010000002.1, from coordinate 4,872 downwards.
CCTTCGGAATGTCATGAACAAAATGATTTTTCTTGATTTATGGATTCGTTTCCATTTTCGCGGCCGTGTCGTAAAAACACTGGTCGATTCCGGCATTCCGGTTCACTGCATCGGCGTCGGCTGGGACCTGCTGGACTGCAAAAACAAGTCGCTCCTTACCATAACAAAATATTCCGACACCTCCGTCTGCCTCCGTGCCATTGCAGACGCCAGACTCTCCCTGAACGTCATGCCCTGGTTTAAGCGCGGTGCACACGACCGCATTTACAGCTCCCTGCAAAACGGTGCCGTCTGCGTTACCGACCCAAGCGAATACCTGCTTTCCCGTTTTGCTGACAAAGACCTTCTTACCTTCTATCACCTGGAGAACCTTTCTGAGCTTCCGGCGCTTGTTTCGGGACTCCTTTCTGCTCCGGAGCGGATGCAGGAAATCGCTGCCCGTGGAACGGCATATGCAGAAAAAATGCTGGGCTGGGATACGTTTGCGAAGGTGCTGGAGAGGTATCTGTGAGCAAGAGGCATAACGACACCCTGTTCAATGGGTGCTCATGGAAATATCCTGCTTTTCTGAAAAGCACTATGTCACTAAACAAAGAATATCGCTTCGCGATATTCTGCGCCGCTTTTGCGTCGCATTTTTGCGACATATTCCTTAGCAAAAGCGTGTGCATCCCCGCGGAGCGTTTTTTTGTGTAATAGGAAATTCGAGGAATTTCCTATTACACAAAAAAGCTGCCATACCATTCCTCTCCGGTCTGATATGACAGCTTCCTTTCATTCTGAAAATTCAGTTACTTCGCGAGAACCTCCGTAACAACACGACGAACCTCAGCTTCCTCAAGCGGCTTGGTAAGGAACTCCTCTGCTCCGGCCTTTACTGCCTGCATCAGGTTCTCCTTCTGTCCTGCTGCGGTAATCATAATTACCTTTGCGTTGGCATTCTCGTGCTTAATCAGGAGCAGCGACTCCAGTCCGGACATCACCGGCATGGTAATATCCATCGTCACAAGGTCCGGCTTCAGCTCCTTATACTTAAGGAAGCCCTCCTCACCGTTTACGGCCTCGCCAACTACTTCCAAGCCCATATTTCTCAAAACATCACCAAGAATCTTTCTCGACGTTCTGGAATCATCTACAATCAATACGGTTGCCATTCCCTTTTACCTCCATTCCTTCTGATCGGTTACAACAAAATGAACTGTAGTGCCGCAGATTCCGAACGGAATCATAAGAATCTTCTTTCCGGAAACCTCTGCAGACTTTCCAAGCTCCGGCGGAAGCAGTTCCACCGAAATGCCCTGTGCACTAAGTGAAGTAGCAAACAGACCATTGATACAGTTAACAAATTCACCCACTGCATCCTGTGCATCCTCATCCACTACACTGAAGTTCTCTCTTGCAAATACCGATGCGATGGAGCAAAGGCTCTCATCAACATCAGAAAAACCAATCTTCCAGTACTGTTCACCGCCCAGCTCCTGCAGTACCGGGCGCTTTAACGACACGCTGTCTGCCAACACGCCATTCATCGGATAGGCCTGACTGTCGATGCAACGAATTACCGTCTTTAACGCTACCGTAACAACTGCCTCATACTCCTCTGCACCCTGCGGCAAAAACAACGGCACAATCTTCTCAACTTCTCCGCTCTTTATCGCTTCCATCTCGGTATTGGTGTACCCGTTCTCTACCTGGAAGTTCTTCAATACGGCACCCAGCTTGTCCATTGTAATAATTCCGCTGTCCACCAGTGTCTGGGCAAAGGTAAGATACTCATTCCCCTGCATCTTTAACAGGCTGCTTACCTGATTTTCCGTCAGGTAGCCCTTTTCCACGGCAATATCTCCAAAACGCTTATCCAGAACCTGCTGCATGCGGTTAATTGCATCCGCCTGATCAAGTGTTAGCATACCCTCTGAAACAGCAATCAGGCCAAGCTTAACGCGAATCTTTGTCTGCTCCTCCAAAACCTTGGCAAACTGCTCCCGGGTCATGTATCCTTCTTCTACCATGTAGTTTCCAAGAATCTGACTAACCATGAAATTACCCCCTTTGCGTCCTGCCGATCATGTTCGGCCTATTAGTGCTATTATACTATATTTTTTTTGCAATTTCCACACATATTTTGCACTTTTTACAAATTTACCAAAAAAGTCCCAAAATCCCCTTCATTCCCTTGCGTTTTTCGAACATATCGGGTATACTTAGAAAAAAATTACAGGTTTTTACCGGAAAGGACTCTTATGGCTACCATCAAACCTTTTCATTGTATTCACCCGACTAAGGAGCTTGCCTCCCGCGTGGCTGCCCTTCCGTATGATGTATACAACCGCGCAGAAGCGAAAGTCGCTGCAGCAAAAGACCCTCTCTCTTTTTTGAATATTGACCGTGCGGAGACACAGTTTTCCGATGACGTGGACACATATGCAGATTGTGTTTACGAAAAGGCCGCAGAAATGCTGAATAAAGAGATGGCAGACGGTGTTTTCGTGACCGATGAGACGCGTAATTACTATATTTATGAGCTTACCATGAACGGCCGTACCCAGACCGGTATTGTTGCCTGTGCTTCCATTGATGACTATCAGAACAATGTCATTAAGAAGCATGAGAATACACGTCAGAGTAAGGAAGAAGACCGCATCCGTCATGTTGACACGTGTAATGCACAGACCGGTCCGATTTTCCTTGCGTACCGCAGAAATGAAACGATTTATTCCATAACAACGAAGGTAAAGTCCGGCGAACCGCTTTATGATTTTACCTCAGAGGACGGCATTACGCACCGTGTTTTCTGTATCAGCCTGCCGGAAGATATTGCCGCTGTGGAAGCCGCATTTTCCTCCATTGACAGCATCTACATTGCAGACGGTCACCACCGTGCCGCCTCCGCTGTTAAAGTGGGGCTGAAACGCCGCGCAGAGCACCCGGGTTACACGGGCGCTGAGGAATTCAACTACTTCCTCTCCGTTCTCTTCCCGGAGGATGAGCTGATGATTCTTCCATACAACCGTGTTGTCAGAGACTTAAACGGATACACCGCTGAGACGTTCCTTCACTGCGTTGCAGAACAGTTTATCGTAGAAAAGCTTGGAGCCGAGGCCTACGCCCCGACCGAAAAGCATACCTTTGGTATGTTCCTTGACGACTGCTGGTACCGTCTTACCATCAAGGATTCCCTGCGTTCCATTACAGACCCGGTAGAGTCTCTTGATGTTTCCTTACTTCAGGACTACCTTCTGACCCCGGTGCTGGGAATCGGCGACCCGCGTACCGACCGCAGAATCGATTTCATCGGTGGCATCCGTGGTCTTTCCGAACTGGAGCGTCGCTGCCGCGTCGACAGTGCCGTAGCATTTTCCATGTATCCGACCTCTATTCTGGACCTGTTCGCAGTCTCCGACGCCGGTCGTCTGATGCCTCCGAAGTCCACCTGGTTCGAGCCAAAGCTTCGCAGCGGACTGTTCATTCATAAGCTTGATAAATGATAGCTTCTGTAAGCAGAGCTGCCGGGCAGTTTATCAATGGCAATAGCATTACCCCTGGGGAGTTCCGTTTTTCTCCCCGGGGCTTTTGCAGCCTTTTTTCAGGCAGCAGCCCGCAGCCGGGCATCCGATACATCCCGCACCCTTCTTCCTTTCCTTACGTATATAAAAAACCGCTGCTCCTACTAAAACCAGCAAAATTCCTATAACCATCAGATTTTCCATTGTTGCTCCTTTCTAATTCCGGTATAAAGCGTCACCGCAACAGCAAGGCCTGCCGTAGCATTTCCATGCCTGCTAGACCGCCTTCTTCAACGCATATTCTTCATTAAGCTGTTTCTTTGTTCTGTAAATTAATCCCCCTGCAATACCTACCATAATAAGCACTGCAATCAGTCCCGGAATAAAGCCTGCTCCGGTGCTTCCCGTTGTAATCAGTGTACCAATCTGATAAACAAGAAAAGCTACGGTATACCCTGTTCCCGACTGAAGGGCAATCCCTCCCCACAGCCATCTTTTACTTTGCATCTCAGAATTCATGGCACCAAGAGCCGCGAAGCAGGGAGGTGTAAACAGATTAAACATCAGATAGGCAAGTGCAGCCGCCTTCGTCAGTGCCATTGCAGACACTACCACATTTCCATCCCCCACAAGTATCAGCTCCTCCGTGTCAATAAAGGCGCTTAGGCCATAGCATACAGCCAGGGTTCCAACCACATTTTCCTTTGCAATAAAGCCTGTCACTGCCGCTGCCGCAAGCTGCCATGCAAAGCTCCCAACAATAGGAACCAAAACATATGCAATCGGAGAAGCAATTGTTGCCAGTATGGATGTATGTTCCATCCCCTCCTCAACCACCTGCAGGTCCCAACGAAAGGACTGCATAATCTGTACAATTGTATTGCATACAAGAATGATTGTTCCGGCTTTGATGATATATGCTTTTCCCCGGCCAAGCATAGAAACGGCAGCCCTCCTAATGCTTGGCAATTTATATTCCGGAAGCTCCATGATAAAAAAGGAGTTTCTGTATTTGTATCCGCTAATGGCTTTTACCAGCAAAGCTCCCAGCAGAATTAAGACAATTCCGACAAAATACATCAGGGTTCCTACCCAGGAAGCATCCGGGAAAAAAGCGCCCACAAACAGCGCGATAACCGGTAGCTTTGCACCACAAGGCATAAATGGCGTAAGCATTGCCGTTGCTCTTCGTTCCCTCTCATTTCGTATCGTCCGGCATGCCATAATGCCCGGGATTGCACAGCCGGTGCCTATTACCATGGGAATCACTGATTTTCCGGAGAGCCCTGCTCTTTTAAAAATCGGATTCAATACAACTGTAGCTCTTGCCATGTACCCGCAGTCTTCCAGCAGCGCAATCAGAAAA
>CALZBV010000001.1 GCA_945622055.1 uncultured Clostridia bacterium | reverse complement strand
GTGGAGCCTGCACGCCATGATGTCATGAAGCATCCGCCGGAGCAGGTCAAAAAAAGTCTCTTTGCAAATGGTGTCGGTATAAAAATAGCACTGGAAGGAATCATGATTGGCTTTCTCTCACTGCTTTCCTATGTTATCGGAAACCGCTTCTTCGGAACAGGTTCCACAATGACATTTGCTGTACTAAGCCTTTCACAGCTCGTTCATTCCCTGCAAATGCGCAGCGAACAATCCGTTTTTTCCATTGGGCTGTTTACAAACCAAAAGCTGATTCTCTCCTGCATCCTCTGTGCTTTTTTGCAGGTTTCCGTTATCTGCTTTCCGTTTGCTGCAAACCTTTTTCTGGTTACCCCGCTGACCCCTGCCGCATGGACGGTCGTTATACTTCTTTCCTGCCTGCCGCTTCCGATTGTCGAATTTCAGAAAAGACATACAAACACATGAATTTCCTTGATTTTTTTCACCTCCGGTGCTATGATAAGGATAAGGAGACTTCACAGAATTTGTGAGGATAATGCCTATGAGTGAGAAAACATATACTCCACTGCTTCCTTATGACGAAAGCTTTGGGGAGAACTTTACGATCTATTATCCTGTTGCATATTCCCGCAACATTAACCTGATTCCGCCGGAAAAAATCGCAATGGAAAGCGGAAATGTAATTAAATATTACCGCTGTACCAACCAGGAGCCGATTTTGGTTGGCGGCAAATAAGTTATGTAACCACCTTACCCGGCATTCTCTGCCTTCGGTAAGGTGGTTTTTTGTGCCTGCAAAACAGGCGGACAGGCACAAAATGCCTCCGGCACACAGATAGTATTTAATACTTATTGCAAAGCTCCGCTTCAATCTGAAGCAGGCGGTTGTATTTTGCGGTACGCTCACCTCTGCACGGAGCACCTGTCTTTATCAGCCCGGTATTCAATCCTACCGCAAGGTCTGCAATTGTTGTATCCTCCGTTTCTCCGCTTCGATGGGACAATATCGCACGGTATCCATGCTCCTTTGCAATTCTTACTGCTTCCATTGTCTCCGAAAGAGTTCCTATCTGGTTCGGTTTAATAAGAATCGCATTGGCGGCACCATGCTTAATTCCATGAGAAAGCCGCTTCGGATTTGTTACAAACAAATCATCTCCTACCAGCATCACACGTTCCCCAAGCTTTCCGGTGAGGATTTTCCAGCCCTCCCAGTCTTCTTCATCCAGCGGGTCCTCCAGTGAAAAAATCGGATATTTTCTGGTAAGGTGGTCCCAATGCTCAATCAGACCCTCTGTTGTATAATCCAGTCCCTTCTTAGGCAGATGATACGAAAACTGTCCGGCATTTTTTCGTTCCTCCTTCCATTCACTGGCAGCAACATCAAGCGAAATACAGAAGTCCTGTCCGACACCTGCCGTATACCCTGCTTTTTCGATTGCAGAAAGAATCAGTTCTATGGCTTCCTCTTCACTCTCAAGATCCGGTGCAAAGCCCCCTTCGTCTCCGATTCCAAGCGATAGCCCCTTTTCCTTTAAAATCGCCGCCAGGGCATGATATACCTCACAGCACCGGCGTAATCCGGTGGAAAAATTTTCTGCGCCAACCGGAACAATCATAAATTCCTGTACATCCAGATTATTTCCTGCATGCCGTCCTCCATTTAAGATGTTCATCATCGGAAGCGGGAGCTTTTTCGCAGCGGCCCCGCCAATGTAACGGTATAACGGCAGCTTCCTGCCGTCCGCCTCCGCTTTTGCAATTGCAAGAGAGACCGCCAGAATCGCATTTGCTCCCAGATTTGATTTCTGCTCCGTACCATCCAGTGCTTTCATAGCCTCATCGGCTTTCTCTTGAAAAAAGGCATCCTTTCCGAAAAGCTGTTTTGAGATATCCTCATTCACATGGGCAACCGCATGCTTCACCCCTTTTCCATTGTAACGCTCCTGTTCTCCGTCCCGAAGCTCCGTAGCCTCAAAGGCTCCGGTAGAAGCGCCGGACGGAACCGCTGCCGTCCCGACTCCTCCGTTTTCCAGCCAGACAGTTGCTTCCACCGTCGGATACGAACGCGAATCAATGATTTCACGTCCTGTAATTCTCATGATTTTACTCATAAAATAACCTCCTTTTCCCTCCATTTTTCCCTGCTTTTTACGGCTTTATACAAACGAACTTCTTGTCATACTACCAAATGAATGATATAATGCAAACGAAGCGAGGATTCGTAAGCTTGCTTACAACCCTCGCGCAGTGAAAGATCACAAACACGGAAAGGACCAATTATGAACAGGCTTTATCAAAAACTGCTTCCCTATATTGAAAAAAACAGTGCTTACGATACGGCGTTAACGCTTCTGTCCTGGGATACCGAGACACTTGCTCCACCGGATGCAGGTGCACTTACCGCAAAGGCTGTCGGTATACTTTCCGAAGAAGCCTATCACGTTTTCGTAAACGATGAAGTAATTTCTCTTGTAGAACAGCTTTCAACAGAAAAAGAAATTAAAACATTATCCGATACAGAGCGCTCCATCGTTCGTCACATCAAACGCACCTATGACCGGCTTTCCCATATTCCGCCGGAAGAATATCGTGAATATGCCGAGTTCTGTGCAACCGCCCAGCAGATTTACTGCCATGCAAAGCAAACCGGCAATTTCTCTGAATATGCTCCGGTTTTGGAAAAAATGATTGCGTACACGAAACGCTTTACAGCATACCGAGCAAAGAAGGGTGAGAAAATATACGATCTTCTTCTGGAAGAATATGAGCCGGGCTTTACCATAAAGGTGCTGGACCCGTTCTTTGCGCATTTGAAAGAAGAACTGGTTCCGTTAATCAGGAAGGTTTGCAGACACAATGACAAAATTGACAAATCCTATAATTACCGCTCCTTCCCCATCGGAAAGCAGAAAAAGCTATGCAATTTTCTGGCCGGCTACATCGGATTTGATTTTAACCGCGGAGTCATCTCTGAAACCGAGCACCCGTTTACCACCGGTCTTCATAACCATGATGTACGAATTACAAACCACTATTATAAAAACAATCTGGAAAGTGCGATTTTCTCCGTAATTCACGAGGGCGGACACGCCATTTACGAAATGGGAATCGCCGATACACTTACACAGACTCCTGCTGCCATGATTACCATGGGAATGCATGAATCCCAGTCTCGTTTCTATGAAAACCTGATTGGACGAAGTGAAGCCTTCTGGGCACCGGTTTATCCAAAGCTTCAGAAGATGTTTGGCACTACACTTTCCGATGTTTCCCTTGACCAGTTCATTCATGGCATCAACAAAGCCGAACCGAGTCTTATCCGCACAGAAGCTGACGAACTGACCTATTCTCTTCACGTAATGATTCGTTATGAACTGGAAAAGATGATTTTTAACGACGAATGTGAGGTTTCGGAGCTTCCGAAGCTTTGGAATCAGAAATATGAGGAGTACCTCGGCGTTACGCCGCAAAATGATACCGAAGGCATTTTACAGGATATCCACTGGGCAATGGGAAGCTTTGGCTATTTCCCGTCCTATGCATTGGGAACCGCAATCGCCTCCCAGATTTATGCCTTCATGGAGAAAAAACTTCCGGTAGAGGACCTCTTAAGACAGGGAAAGCTTTCCGAAATTCGCGAATTTTTACGCGAGCATGTGCATCAGTACGGCTCTGTTTATGACGCGAATACACTTCTCGTTCGTATGACCGGAGAAGAATTTAACCCGGATTACTATATTGATTATTTAAAGGAAAAATACACCCGGCTGTATCAGCTGTAGAAAGGACTCCCGATGAAACACAAAATTCTGGTTCTCGACATTGACGGAACACTGACCAATTCCAAAAAAGAAATCACCCCTGCTACCAGGAAAGCAATTTATGCCCTGCAGGAAAACGGCGGAATTGCAGCCATTGCAACCGGCCGCCCAACCTCCGGCACCAACTGGCTCATCGATGAGCTCCGCCTAAGGGAATACAACGGCCTGATTATATCCTATAACGGCGCCCGTATTGTGCGCCCTGCAACCGGAGAAATCCTCTACAATCACCCATTTCCAAAACAGTTTCTTCCGCAGATTGTAACGTATGCCGGGGAACATGAGGTCGGTCTGATTACGTACGACTGTCAGGACAATGTAATCACTGCCTCCCGGGTAGATCAATACATGGAACTGGAATCCAGAATCAATAACCTGAAAATCATTCAGGTTCCGGACCTTGTGGAAGCGGTTACGTTTCCAATCAATAAGTGCTTAATCAGTGGAGAGCCTGACCTTCTGGCTCCACTGACCGAAGAGCTTGCCAAACGTTATTACGGTGTTCTGAACATTTATCGTTCCGAACCGTTCTTCCTTGAAATTATGCCTCCTGCCATCGACAAGGCACATGCACTTGAACGACTTCTTCCATCGCTTGGAATCAGCCGTGAGGAATGTGTCTGCTGTGGTGACGGCTACAACGACATCACGATGCTCCGTTTTGCCGGCGTGGGCGTCGCTATGGGAAATGCCCAGAAGGAAGTAAAGGAAAGTGCCGATGTGATTACTCTCACAAACGACGAGGACGGTTTGGTTCCGATTATTGAAAAATACTTTCTGGACGATACAAAAACTATTTAAGGAATGGGGAAGTTCGTATGAGTACGGATAACAGACAAAAGAAGATTGCTATTTTGGGAGATTTAACGGGATACGGACGTTGTGCGCTCACTGTTTCCCTTCCGCTTCTCTCCGCACACGGATTTCAGGCCTGTCCTGTCCCGACCGCAATTCTTTCCAATCATACCGGCTTTCCTTCCTTTTTTATGGAAGACTATACCGATAAGCTTCCGTCTTTTTTTGCAGAATGGGAAAAGCTTTCGCTTTCCTTTGACGGCATTCTGACCGGGTTTTTGGGTTCCGTAAAACAGGTGGACCTTGTCATTGAGTTTATTCAGAGGTTTCGCACCTCCACAACTCAAATCATTGTTGATCCGGTTATGGGCGACAACGGCTCCCCCTATCAGACCTTTACAAAAAAGCATTGCAGGGAAATGAAGAAGCTGGTCACGCTTGCCGATATTCTGACTCCGAATATTACAGAAGCCTGTCTCTTAACAGATACTCCGTACAAGGAGCATTTTTCCAAAAAGGAGCTCCTGACGCTTGCAGAAACGTTAATTCCCAAAAACGGTCAGAAGCTTGTTATTACCGGACTACTCTTAAAGGACCGGATTGGCAGCTTCTACGCTGTTCGAAATACAGATGGCACCCTTTCCTCCGGAATGACCGCAAATAAAAAAATAACAGGGCTTCGCTGTGGCACGGGAGATGTATTTTCCTCCCTGATTGCCGCAGATGCCCTGTTACAAAAAGACTTTCCTGCCTCCGTGAAAAGCTCCGGACGCTTTGTTTGTAAATGTCTCAATGCCTCTGCAAAAAGAGGCATTGAAGAACAAAATGGTGTTTGTTTTGAAGAATTTATGAGTCTGAAACGGTAATTATCTGTCCCACTTATCACAAAGCTGATTGATCTGGTCCGCAAATCGCGCAAGGTCCTTGTTCGCTCCGCCCTCATTTCTGCGGATAACGCTAAGCAGCCTCTGACCTGCGGCAAGAAGGCGTTCGAACACCTCCACCTTGCGTTTTTTTGCTTTTTCCTTCTTTTGAGCGTAAATCGGCGCCTCCTGTGCCACCCAGCATTTTCCCAAAAGATCATACCGGTGACCGGAATACGGGGCCTCTGCATCCAGACCATATTCCGTTTTCAGACAATTCGCAAAAAGGTCGCAAACCGAATCCTCTCCATGAACCACAAAAACCTTATGAGGTCTCTCAATCTGGGTAACCCACTGAATCAATCCGTTTTTATCCGCATGTCCGCTGATGCCCTCCAGCTTGCAAATCTCCGCACGTACCTCTACCGGCTCTCCGAACAGATTTACCTCATCAATGCCCTCAAGCAGGGAGCGTCCCAACGTCCCATTTGCCTGATATCCGACAAATACAATCGAGGAATTTGCTCTCCAGAGATTATGCTTCAGATGATGACGGATACGCCCCGCTTCACACATACCGGAAGCGGAAATAATAACCTTCGGCTGTGTATCCATGTTAATCATTTTCGATTCTTCACTCGTAATCGCAGTCCGAAGACCCGGAAAAGAAATCGGATTCACACCCTGTCGTACGAGCTCCATTGCCTCTTCGTCAAAATAACCGTTGACATTTCGGTTGAAAATCGTCGTTGCTTCAATTGCAAGCGGACTATCCACATATACCGGGAATCCGTCATGTCCGTGAACCAGACCATCGAGCTTAATCTTACGGATAAAATACAAAAGCTCCTGGGTTCTTCCAACTGCAAAGGCCGGAATTACCACATTCCCGCCACGGTCCAGTGTCTTTTGGATAATTGCCGCCAGATCTCCTACATAGTCCGGGTGTTCCCCGTGATAACGGTCTCCGTAGGTAGACTCCATAATCACATAGTCTGCCTCATCCGTCATGATCGGATCGCGTAAAATCGGCTGGGACTTGTTTCCGATATCACCGGAAAATACAAGCTTTACTTTATCTTCTCCCTCACTTGCCCAGATTTCAATACTTGCAGAGCCGAGGAGATGTCCGACATCCGTAAAGCGTATCGTGATATTGTCCGTCAGACTAACCTTCACTCCATAGTCACACGGAACAAAATGCTTCATCACGCCAAAGGCATCCTCCATCGTGTAGAGCGGTACAACCTCCGGAAGTCCCGAACGTTTTGCCTTTCTGTTTTTCCATTCTGCCTCAAACATCTGGATATGCGCAGAGTCCCGAAGCATAATATCACAGAGGTCTCTCGTTGCTCCCGTTGTGTATACTTTTCCACGGAAGCCTCTTGCATACATCAGCGGAAGCAGCCCTGTATGGTCAATATGCGCATGCGTCAAAAGGATATAATCGATTTCTCCGGCATTTACCGGAAGCTCCTGGTTCTCATAGACATCCGTTCCCTGCTCCATTCCGCAGTCAACCAGAAGATGCGTTCCCGCCAATTCCAGATAATGACAGCTACCGGTCACCTCATGATCCGCACCGATGAATTCTATAAACATCCTGTCCACTCCTTTCTTCTCCTATATTCCCCAAAATCGTCAGTTTTATATTATAATTATATATCATTTGTATATTTTTTTCAAGAAAATAATAAAATTGTTTTTTCATTTTCGTTTCATTTTACCGTCTGACCGGATTTGGCACCTTGTTTTTCTCTTCTGCTTATTGTATAATTTATTCGTGGAAATTTGCTTTGACATCTATGTATTACTGTATTTTGGAGGTTTTATGCTACTCGCATGTAAAAATATTATCAAATCCTTTGGTGAAGCTGTCATTCTCAACCAGGTCTCCTTTCACATAAATGAACGCGAAAAGATGGCGATTGTCGGCATCAACGGTGCAGGAAAATCCACCCTGTTGAAAATTATCATGCAGGAATATCCTGCTGATTCCGGAGAAGTCATTACCGCAAAGGGGGCTACCATCGGCTACCTTTCCCAGCATCAGGACCTTTCCTCGGAACGTACCGTTTATGAGGAAATGCTTTCCGTCAAGGCGGAAATTCTTAAAACCGAAGCCCGCATCCGTGAAATAGAGCTTGAAATGAAAGGACTTGAGGGCGATGCGCTCGAATCACTTCTGAAAGAGTACACATCCCTGACCCATACCTTCGAAATGCAAAATGGCTATGCCTATAAAAGCGAGGTAGTCGGCGTCTTAAAAGGACTCGGCTTTTCGGAAGAAGATTTTCAAAAACAGATTCAGACCTTATCCGGCGGTCAGAAAACCCGCATTGCACTCGGACGGCTGCTCCTCACCTCGCCGGATCTGATTATGCTTGACGAGCCGACCAACCATCTGGACATGGAATCTATCGCCTGGCTGGAAACATATCTGATGAACTATCCGGGAGCAGTTTTAATTGTTGCCCATGACCGTTACTTTTTAGACCGTGTAGTCACTAAGGTAGTAGAACTGGACGGTGGAAAGGCACAGACCTTCTCCGGCAATTACTCTGCTTACGCTGTCAAAAAGGAACAGCAACGTGAAACTCAGATTCAGCATTACTTAAATCAGCAGCGTGAAATCAAGCATCAGGAGGAGGTTATCGCAAAGCTCCGCTCCTTTAACCGTGAAAAGTCTATCAGACGTGCGGAAAGCCGTGAAAAAATGCTGGATAAAGTAGAACGTATCGAAAAACCGACCGAGGTACGCAGTAAAATGAAGATTCGCTTAGAGCCGCATATCATGAGCGGAAACGACGTTCTTACTGTCACCGGACTCTCGAAATCCTTCGGCAGTCAGACTCTGTTTTCGGATTTAAGCTTTGACGTTAAGCGCGGAGAAAAGGTTGCCATTATCGGAAAGAACGGCACCGGAAAGACTACAATTCTTAAAATAATAAATGGACTTTTGCCTGCGGATGCCGGAGAAATCAAGCCGGGAGCTAAGGTGCATATCGCCTATTACGACCAGGAGCATCAGGTACTCCATGCCGAAAAGACCTTGTTTGACGAGCTGCAGGACACCTATCCGTATATGGATAACACAGCCATCCGCAATGTCCTCGCCGCATTCCTCTTTACCGGAGACGATGTATTTAAGCGCATCCGTGATTTAAGCGGCGGTGAACGAGGGCGCGTATCTTTAGCCAAACTCATGCTTTCGGATGCGAACCTGCTTATTTTGGACGAGCCGACGAATCACTTAGACATCGTGTCCAAGGAAATCCTAGAGGATGCCGTTAACGCCTACGAGGGAACCGTCCTGTACGTTTCCCACGACCGTTATTTTATCAATAAAACCGCAACAAGAATCCTTGATTTGACGGAGCAGACTCTCCTTAATTATCCGGGGAACTATGACTTTTATCTGGAAAAGAAGGAAATTACGGAACGACTCTATTTAGAGGGTATCGGGTACGGTATGGAAGGGAAAGGGAAGGCCGGCGCTTCTGTCGGCAGTGTTTCTGCTTCGGGTGCTCCCACCGTGCGCGGGACTTCCGGTTCTTCCGGTGCTTCCGCAGGCTTTGACGCGGCCACTTCCGCGGGAGGTAGTATGTCTTCTGCTGTCACAGACACAAAGCTCGACTGGCAGCAGCAAAAGGAGGAACAGGCACGCCTCCGCAAACGTCAGAATGACCTAAAAAAGACGGAAGAAGAAATCGAGCGTCTGGAGAAACAAATGGAGAAGCTGGATACCGCTCTCTCCAACCCGGATATTGCTTCCGATCATACAAAACTGACAGAATTAAGTAAGGAACGGGAAGAGATCGAAGGCAGGCTTGAGAAGCTGATGGAACAATGGGAAGAGCTGGCGGAGTAAAACTTAGTCAGTTGAACCCCCGACCTTGCAGCAGGTAACAGACAAGGGCGGGGTTTATTATTTTTTCATCAAACGTTTGATTTCAGCCCTTTGCTCATCAACTAATCTCTGCAGTTCGGTAACAGACCCCTGCAGTTCGGCAATAGTCCCTTGTTGCTCGACAATGGTTTTGCCCTGTTTTTCTATTTTCTCCCTCATATCATCTACCATATAGCGGGTAGTATTGCGGTCTAACTCGTGCAACATTTCTGAAAACATACCTATCAACTCCTCCGGATTGGCTGCAAACCCTGCCATTTCTTTATAAGCCTCCGAAAGCCACGGGTAAATCTCACAAAGCCTTATCGCATCTTCTGTATTTTCCGTACAGAAGAAGGACAGCCAGGCATTTATCCGGTCGTTCGGTTTCTTAACTTTAGCATACTCGCTTTTGGCAAATACGTCAAGTGCTATAAGGTAGAATTCCTGTAAGAAATTCAGCTCCAGTCCGCTGTCACAGACTGTGGAGGCGTGATGTACGAATATCTCGTTGCAGGTTTTGAATTCTGCCGTGCTTTTCTCATACAGGATGATAGTGTAGACCTTCTGTAAATCCCTGTAGCTGAAGTCCTTGCCCTTCTTGCTTTTCAAGCTGTTGTACTGACGGAGCAGCAAATCTGCGGAATAGCAGGACGCCCGCTCCGCCGGAAAATAGTACGGCACCTTCTGGATTTCCACCAGTACCAGTGAGCCGTCGTCAAGCTCCACCAGAATATCCATGACCATGATGGTTTCCCCGTCCATCAGGATATCCTCAACAGGCAATACTTTCCTGATTTTCACCTTTCTCCCAAGCAGGCTGGAAACACAGTCCTCAAGCCGGTCCCTGTGGACTTCCGGATCCATCAGCTTCTTGAATACGGTGTCATAGAGTACCGGCAGTGTTTTCTTTCCCGTGCAGAATGCCATGAAAAGCTCCTGCCACCTTTCGTCCAGTCCGAGAAAACGTCTGTAGGCATCCGGTGACTTTTTGAGGTTAAATAAAACCTCTTCCTTTGTCTTTTGTGTAAAAATCTCCTGTTCCATTTAATTCCTCCTCCCAAGTAACGTAATTGCAATATAACAAAAAAGTAATGGAACTTTGGCGTGAAACCGCCGTAAGAAGACAGCGTAGAATTGAATATTTATTGGGAAGCACTGAATTAATCAGCACTTCCTTAGAACTGTCTGTATAGAAAGTGTAGCAGAAAAAGTGAGTGTTTGCAATGGAAAATAAAAAAGTGTACAGAGTAAAAGGTACCGGAAAAGCCTTTAAAATCAATGGTTTGAGAACTGTTTATGTGGATGAAAAGTTTGTAAAAATGTACCAAAAAAGCAGGAGTGAATTTGGTGAATATTTCAAAAAAGGGAGCCACTGTAGACCTACAGTAGCTCCTGCTCCGCGGGTTCACCGCGTGGATTGCAAATCATTTTGTAACCGTTCAACGGCGCATCATTGTTTTCCGGTTCCGAAACAAAACGTACAGGTTTTCTGATTATACCCCTTGCCATTACAGCTGTTACAGTTAACATCACCTGTACCTCGACATTTATCGCAGGTCATCTTACCATTGCCAAAGCACTTATAACATTTAGAATATGTTCCATTTAACGAGTCCCAGTTTTTCCCGTCGCCGCCACAGCCGGTACAGCGTTCCTTTCCCGTCCCGTTACAGTCCGGACAGTTCTTCTTTCCGGTGCGGTGACACCACGCATAATCCTCTCTCGTTTTTCCTGTACCGCTACAGTGGGTACATTTATCGGAGCCGGTGTAAACCGGCGTGTTGTCCTCGGAAGTGCCGGAAGCTTCACCTGCAGAGTCCTCCCCTGTGCTGCCTGACCCGGTTTTTTCCGCAAACAGACCATCCATGTTCTTGTAAAAGAACTGTCCTGTTTCTGCTCCGATTTCATCCGAATCTACAATAAATTCCATCAGCTTTCCGGTTCCTGCATCTGCCTGTGCGGAAAAATCCTTAAGCGAAAAGCTGTCAAGCCCTGTCTGTGTTACCTCATAGGTGACCTGGGTTTTGTTTTCATACACCTTATTCAACATATGCACGCATCTTATATAGGCACTGCTTTAAGTATTGCTTATCCTCATGAACAAGGATACAGTCATCCATGTATCGTGAATAATATCGGATTCTGCTCATACTGTTTTGTCAGCAGACAGCCTGATTCTGTTGCCAGTAACGCAAAGTAGGAAAGCAGTCTGACTGAGGTTAGTGCTCTTTGCTGAAATTCCAACCGCAAAGCCAACGCACTTTCATCCCCCTTGCTGACAAACAAATCATTGGCACGAAAGATATTCTCTATCGTGTCTAACGATAGATTCTGTAACCGGCTGACGAAGGTAAAACGAAACCGCTTTGGCGAGCGTTCCGTTATCTTCATCACATAGGAACACAAATCCTTCGCCTTCGTCACCACCATCAGCTCACTTTCTTTCTTCGCGATGCTCCTCACCTCCTTTCCTGCCAAAATTTTTTCGCCGCCTTACGGCGTCGGGGATTGCGCGTCTCCGCCGCGCCTGATTTGCAAAAGGCTTTCACCTTTCGCAGATTGGCAGATTCCAGATGCCAGATTACGGCGCCATCCATAAAGCGGGCCGCACGACGTAAGAGCCGTAGTCTACATCGCCGCCGTAACGGCCGACGTAGCCATAGTAGTTGACACCCGCGACGCTGCCACTATCGACGCCCGGCGAGCGCAGCCACCACTCGCCGTTGCCGTCATACTCCGTCGTACCATACCATCCATCTTCTGCTTCGCTGTATGCGAAACCGCCCTGCGCCTTTGCATACTCCGTTACCTTCGCTCTTCTTGCCGGGTCGCACGCATCCGGGTCCGAATCAAAGTAGGTCGTTGCTTCCCCGATACTGAGTAAGAATACCTTGTCTCTCGTATCATTTCCGCCCTCCGTTCCATACATCGGATTGTCTGCATTTCTTACCAGCGTTTCTGCGATAGCGCTTCGTTCCTTTTCACTGAATGCGGTACGGTAGAACTCGCTGTTTAGCCAGCTTCTGAGGGTACAGTTTTCCCAAGTGACAGCTGTATCTGTTTCGTTGTATGGTTTTGCATCCAGCGCGTATTTACTCAGTAACAGCACCTTGCCGTCCTGCTTGTCTAATACAAGCCACTCGATGGCTTCGGCTCCGTTGCCGAGGTTATTGTCCTGCTCGTAGGTACCGAAGGTTACATAGTCACCGACCTCAGCATTTTCTAATTCCACTGTTCTTCCTGTAATTGTCACCTGGCCTCCGACCGACTTGGTTGGCTCCGGAGTAGGAGTTGGAGTAGCCGTTGGCTCCGGAGTAGGCGTAGCGGTTGGCTCCGGGGTCTGCACCGGTTCTGCGGTAGGCTTCGGCTCCTTTGTCGGCTCTGGGGTTCCTTCTGCCTCTTCCCGTTTCTTTTCTATCTTTTCCTGCTTCCGGCGGATTTGGGCAACCTCCTCCTCAGCCACTTCGCGTTTTGCTTTTTTCAGGATTTTCTCTGCCTTGTCATACTCGCCCAGCTCGCTGTAGATATCTGCGAGTTCGAGGTAAGCATCCACGCATTTCGGGTCTATCTCGATGGCCAGCTCATACGCTGCGATGGCCTGCTCATATTCAAGCTCCGAGAGATACTTCGCTCCGAGCGAAAGCTGCTTTGCTACCTTCTTTGCCGTTCCGCCCTTTGGCAGGAGCAGTACGACTGCAACGGCAAGTGCCACTATGATTACCGCCATGACGGCGATAACCACTTTTATTTTTCCTGAGTTTCTCTTGACTTTGATTTCGTCTGACATAAGTATCCTCCTTGTAACTTGATATCAGCAGTATACAACATATCCGGAATCAACATTTCCGGTAATCGGATTTGTGTATATTTTCTACACCTCCAGTTTCATATCTCCCGACTTAATCCAACCGGCCTTGCGCATCACCTCGGAAATCAGAAATGCAAGTACGCCCGGTGCTGCAAACTGGAACAGTACAATTAAGACAAGCACTGCCGCCGGGCTCGAGCCGGCCTCGGTCATCGTCTGGTAGGTCATAATCTGGCCGACAAGACCGGCACTTCCCATACCGGAACCAACCGGGTTACTTGTCATTTTGAACAGCATCGTTGAAAACGGTCCCAGGATGGCACTGGTAAGGATGGCCGGGAGCCAGATAACCGGTTTTCTCACGATATTCGGCACCTGAAGCATACTGGTTCCAAGTCCCTGTGCCACAAGACCGCCCATCTTATTCTCACGGTAGCTTGCCACCGCAAATCCGACCATATTGGCACAGCAGCCAATCGTTGCCGCACCGGCGGCAATACCGGAAAGTCCGAGCGATACGCCCAGGGCCGCAGAGCTAATCGGCAGCGTCAGAATCATACCCATCAGGACAGAAACAACGATGCCCATGAAAAACGGCTGCTGCTCCGTACCCCAGTTGATGATGCTACCAAGCCACGTCATAAAGCTTGAAATCGGGGGGCCGAGAAGCAGCCCCACCGTAGAACCGGTCAGAATGGAAACAAGCGGAGTCACCAGAATATCTACCTTTGTCTTTCCGGCAACCAGCCGTCCGAACAGAATGCAGACATAGGCCGCAATAAATGCGCCTAACGGCTCTCCCGGCCCCGCAAGGGTAATCACGCTACCATTCACTACCGCTCCCGCAATCAGCTTCGACGCAAATGCACCTACCATACCTGCCGTTGCTGCGGAAATCGTCACTAAGGTACTTTCCTTAAACTTAATCGCCACGCCTACGCCGATACCGGCCCCGGTCACAGCCGATGCCAGCTTTCCGATTTGAAACAGAAAATCACCGACCGAGCCGCCGATTAGTGTCCCGATTTGCTGAATAATCGTTCCGATAATCAGGGTTGCAAAAAGTCCCATTGCCATTCCGGATAATCCGTCAACAAAGATTTCATTTGCCCATTTTTTCAGCTTATCTACCATATATGTGCTCCTTTTTTCATTCTTTTCTTTCTTTTCATTCTTTTTTTACAAAATCATCCGCCACTATTTTCTTTCTTGCACAGGTGCTACCATTATACTTAATTCCTGCAATTTAATCAATGTCTTTATAAAGCAATGTGAAAATGAAAAACCCCGTCCTCAAACCTCTTACTGCCTGAGAACGGGGAAATCTTTTCTTACTTAGTCACTTATTCTGTCTTACTTAAAGTACTTCACACCGGAAGCAAAAATCTTCTGATCCTGATTGCCGTAGATATTGATTGCAACGGAGTCACCACGGCGCTCGGAGTGTGCCATCTTACCGAGCACTCTGCCGTCCGGGCTTGTGATACCTTCGATTGCAAAGTAGGAACCGTTCGGGTTAAAATCTTCATCCATCGTCGGATTACCGGCAAGGTCAACGTACTGGGTTGCAATCTGTCCGTTTGCCGCAAGCTTTTCAATCCATTCCCTACTCGCTACGAAACGACCTTCCCCGTGGGATGCCGGGATTGCGTATACGCCGCCAAGCTCTGCCTCCATTAACCACGGAGACTTATTGGTAACAACCTTCGTATAAACCGACTTGGAAATATGACGGCCGATGTTGTTCATCGTAAGGGTCGGTGAGTCCTCCTTCTGCGGTGTTACTTCCCCATACGGTACCAGACCAAGCTTAATGATTGCCTGGAAACCGTTGCAGATACCAAGAACAAGTCCGTCTCTCTGCTTTAACAGGTCATTGACCGCATTCGTAATCTTCTCATTGCGGAATGCGGTAGCAATGAACTTACCGGAACCGTCCGGCTCGTCACCTGCGGAGAAGCCGCCCGGGAACATAAGAATCTGTGCATTGCGGATTTCCTTTTCGAACGCCTCAACCGACTCTCTGATGTCCTGCTCATTCCGGTTCTTAAATACTACCGTGCTTACATCAGCACCTGCTGCACGGAAGGAACGCATCGTGTCGTATTCGCAGTTCGTGCCCGGGAATACCGGAATGAATACGCGCGGTCTTGCAACCTTATTCTTTGCAACGTAAATTGTCTTCGCATCAAACGGCTTGTACTCAATCTTTTCTTCCTTCACACCGGAACGGGTCGGGAATACTTTTTCTAACGTATTGGTCCATGCACTTAACGCATCGTCCAGTGCAATACTTTCATTCTTATAAACAAATACCGGAGTCTCGGTTACGGTACCGACAGACATATACTCCAGACCGCTCTCATTTAATGCGCTTAAGGAATCCTTACTTACTTCTGCAAGAATATCACCATAAGCCGGAGCAAACAGCTCTCTTTCACTTACCGCATCGGAAATAACCGCACCGAAATGGTTACCAAAGGACATCTTGCTGACTGCCTCCGCGATACCCTTTGCACCAAGTGCATACATGGAAGCAAACTTGTGCGCCTGGGCAAGCTTGGTAATTTTGCTCATCTGCTCCGAAAATGCCTGATAATCCGGGAGCTCATAAGCATCCTTCTTCATTTCAAACTTCACAAGGACATTACCAGGCTTCTTGAATTCCCCGGTTACAACATCTGAGGTCTTTGCAACATCAACTGCAAAAGACACCAGAGTCGGCGGTACATCGATGTTCTGGAAGGAACCAGACATGGAGTCCTTACCACCAATCGACGGAAGTCCTAACTGAACCTGTGCCTCGAATGCACCGAGAAGAGCTGCAAGCGGTTCACCCCAACGCTTCGGATCGGCTCCGAGACGACGGAAGTATTCCTGGAAGGTGAAACGAATCTTCGTATGGTCACCACCTGCCGCAACAATCTTTGCAACAGAGGAAATTACTGCATATACAGCACCGTGATATGGGCTCCAGCTGGAAAGATACGGATCAAAGCCATAGCTCATCATCGTAACGGTATCACTCTCACCCTCCAGCACCGGAACCTTTGCAATCATGGTCTGTACCGGAGTCATCTGATACCTTCCGCCATATGGCATGGTAACGGTATTTGCACCGATGGAGCTGTCGAACATTTCCACAAGTCCCTTCTTGGAGCAGACGTTTAAGTCAGCCAGCATGGAAAGCCACTTCTCCTCGATTCCCTTCTTACCGGAAAGCACCGTCTCGCCCTTTGCAGTCTTTCTCGTAATACGGGAGGCGGTATACTCAGCACCGGTTCCGAAATAGCTCTCACTCTTCTTCGGAACGCCTACCACAGCGGTTGCCTCCTGATGGGCCCCGTTGGTATCCAGAAATGCTCTCTTGATATTTACAATTTCCTTACCTCTCCAAACGAGTACCAGACGCGGTTCCTCAGTAACTACAGCAACCGGAACTGCCTCAAGGTTCTCTTCTGCAGCGTAAGCAAGCATCTGGTCAACATCCTTTGCGTCAACTACGATTGCCATACGCTCCTGGGACTCGGAAATTGCAAGCTCCGTACCATCAAGTCCGGCATACTTCTTCGGAACCTTGTCAAGCTCCACACGAAGACCGTCAGCCAGCTCACCGATGGCTACGGAGACACCGCCTGCACCAAAGTCGTTACATTTTTTGATCATATGAGCAACTTCTTCTCTGCGGAACAGTCTCTGCAGCTTACGTTCCGTCGGCGCATTACCCTTCTGTACCTCTGCACCACAGGTATGAATGGACTCAGTGGTATGTGCCTTGGAAGAACCGGTAGCACCGCCACATCCGTCACGTCCGGTTCTGCCACCCATTAAGATGATGATATCGCCCGGATCAGAATTCTCACGAATTACGTTCTTTCTCGGAGCGGCACCCATAACAGCACCAATCTCAAGACGCTTTGCAACATAATTCGGATGATAAATCTCATCTACCAGACCGGTAGCAAGACCAATCTGATTGCCGTAGGAGCTGTAACCGGAAGCAGCTCCGGTTACAAGCTTTCTCTGTGCCAGCTTGCCCTCTAAGGTTTCCGCAATCGGAAGCGTCGGGTCTGCTGCACCGGTAACACGCATTGCCTGATATACATAACCACGTCCCGACAACGGGTCACGAATTGCGCCACCAAGACAGGTAGCAGCACCACCGAATGGCTCGATTTCGGTCGGGTGATTGTGGGTTTCATTCTTGAAGAAAATCAACCATTCCTCTGTTTCCTTCGTTCCGTCCGGTCTGGTTATCTCAATCGGAACGATAATGGAGCAGGCATTGATTTCATCGGATACTTCCATATCCTCAAGCTTGCCCTCTGCGCGAAGCTTCTTCATTCCGACAAGAGCAAGGTCCATTAAAGAAATGAACTTATCGTCTCTTCCCTTGTAAAGAAGCTCACGCTCTGCAATATATTTATCATAGGATGCCTTAATCGGAGCCGCATACTCGCCTTCCTCAAAGGCAACCTCCGTAAGCTCGGTAAGGAACGTAGTATGACGACAATGATCAGACCAGTAGGTATCCAGTACGCGGATTTCCGTCATGGACGGATCACGTTTCTCGTCATCTCTGAAATAATTCTGAATGTGTTCAAAATCACGGAACGTCATGGCAAGATTCAGGGAGGAATAAAGCTCCTTAAGCTCTGCCTCCGGCATGGACATAAAACCATCAAAAACAGCAACATCCGCCGGCTCAGCAAATTCAGACTTTAAGGTCTCCGGCTTTTCTTCGGAAGCCTCTCTGGAATCTACCGGATTAATACAATATTTCTTAATCGCCAGAAGCTCCTCCGGATTCAAGGAACCGCCCAGTACATACGTGGTAGCGGAACGAATTACCGGCTCCTCGCTTTCATTCAGGAGCTTTACACACTGCTCCGCGGAATCTGCTCTCTGGTCGAACTGACCCGGTAAGAACTCTACGGAGAAAATCTCACTGTTGTAAGCAACCGGGAAATGCTCCTCATAAACCTGATCAACCGGCGGCTCGGAGAAAAC
This sequence comes from uncultured Clostridia bacterium, assembly GCA_945622055.1. Lineage (GTDB taxonomy): Bacteria > Bacillota > Clostridia > Lachnospirales > Lachnospiraceae > SIG307. The sequence goes on along the minus strand of CALZBV010000001.1, from coordinate 18,468 downwards.
CGTTCCAAGTGCACGCTCAAACGTCTCGTCGCTGATGTTTTCCACATCATAACGAATCAAAACACGAACCGAATTCACAGTCTGAATGTTGAGATATTCTTTAATCTCGTTCAGAAGCTCACCGGCCTTTACAGCATACTCTGCTTTCTTTTCGGAGTAGACTCTTCTAACCATACTCTTTTCCATTCCTTTCCGACGCCTTCGGCATCTTTACCGGTTGCCCGGCAGTTTCATTGGTTTCTGCATATAGTATAGCATCTTCCCGTTTATAAATAAAATTAATATATATGAAGCCTTTCATAAGAATCCCTAATAAACCACTTGATGTCACAACAAGACTCTGCTATACTGTTTTTATAAAGCAGATTCAACTGATTCTCACTGGATAAATCCGGAAAGGACAACAATCATGGATATTAATTATGAGCTGTACAAGGTTTTTTACCATGTTGCAAAAACCCTGAGCTTTTCAGAAGCCGCCTCTGTTTTGTTTATTTCACAATCGGCAGTCAGCCAGTCCGTAAAGGTACTGGAACGTCGTCTCGGACAGACGCTGTTTGTCCGCAGCACCAAGCGGGTTACGCTGACAAAGGAGGGAGAAATGCTGTTTAAGCACATTGAACCCGCCATCAATCTGATTTCCAAGGGTGAAAACCAGCTCGTCAATGCACGCAGCTCCGGCGGCATGCAGCTTCGTATTGCTGCCAGCGACACCATCTGCCGCTACTACCTTGTGCCTTACTTAAATCAATTTCACAAAACCTTTCCGGAGGTTCATATTAAGGTCATGAACGGAACCTCCTTAAATTGTGCAGAGCTTCTTTCTGAAAACGCAGTTGACTTTATCGTTGCGAACTCTCCAAACCCTGCTCTGAACAATTCCATGCAGATTGAGACCCTTCGCGAGTTTTCCGATGTCTTTGTTGCAAATCCTGCATATTTCAACTACAACGGTGAAGAGCTCTCCTTTGAACAGCTGAGTTCTCTTCCCATCCTGATGCTCGATAAGCATTCCACAACAAGTGAATATCTGCACGAACAGTTTCTCTCCCATTCGGTAGAGCTTGCACCGGCCATTGAACTGAGCAGTAATGACCTTCTGATTGACCTGGCTGCTATCGGCCTTGGCATCGCCTTTGTTCCTGATTTTTGTGTAGAAGGGAAAATCGGCGAGAACCTCTACAAGATACAGACAAAGGACAGACTTCCAAAACGAAAGCTTGTCCTTGCCTACGACAGCACTTTGCCGATTTCAGAACCAACCGATTATTTTATGAAGCTGCTTTTGAAAAAAAACTGATTATTCCCTGAGACTAACCGTTGCTCCGATTACAATCTCACTCCAGGCCTCCTCATTCAGCTCTGTCGGGTACTGTTCTGACAGCACCCGGTAGGCAGCCTCCATTGCTTCGCTCTTCTTTACTTCAAAGGCTGCATCCACCGCTTCTTCATACGATACCTGGCAATCCCGGTCCACCATACGGATAATATAAATTCCATATTCTGTTTTTACCGGACCGGTCAGTTCTCCGTTCTTCAGCTTCTTTGCCACCTCTGCATAGGCAGTCTCTGCACCCGAACCGTTCTCCCTAAACAGCCGTTGCTTATACGTAAGCTCTCCATCCCGTTCCAAAAGCTCTGCAAAGGTTTCTCCCTGTTGTAGCAAAACAGCATATTCCTTCATTCGTTCCAGTCGTGCAGCAATGGTTTCTTCGCTTTCCTCACAAACCTGATACTGTTCATCATAGTATGTTGTCGGCAGATACAAATACTCCGTCTCATACTCCCGGTAATCCTCCGGATTTATCGTTTCCGCTGCCGATTCACGGGTAATTCCGAGGTTCTCCGTCATCCTGTCATAATACTTTTCTGCAGTCATCATCCACGCACAGGCGTCCAAAAGCCCCTGTGTGGTAAAACCACCCCGTTCTGCTTCCTCTGATGTCATCTCCGCTTTCACACGTTCCACATACGCTTCATTTTCCTTTTGTTCCTCTGCAGTAAGCTCCATTCCATTCCGAACTGCACAATCATATAAAATCGCATAACGGATTAACGTATCCATCGTTTCTTCCTTAAGCACTTCACGGGCGGTTTTTCCGGACGCATCGTACACGGTATTCCAGTAATCACTCCCATAGGTAGCTTCATAATAGTCTGCGTAGTAGTTTCCGCGCACCTCCATGAAATAAATCAGCACCATGGCCCTGTCCATCGTAATCTCCTGCGAGCCTACCTTTGCTGCCACAATTGTCTTTAGTGACGCCAGCCGTTCCTGTACCAGCTTTGCATTCGCCAGTTCAAACGCACTAAGCTCCGGATTATCCGTTTCCGTAGTATCCGAATTGCCCGGTGGTTGGGTAACAAGCCCGGAATCCGGTTGCATTTTCTTACAGCCTGCAAAAAGAAGCACGCAAAGAAAAAGAGTTGTCCCGAGTAAAATCTTTCCGGCCTGTTTCCGATTCTTTCCCTTCATTCGCACTCCTTTCCGCTGCTTTGCTCTGATTTTCTATTGAAAATGAACTATGGCTCATAACAAAAAGCAGACCAACGCCTTATCACCGCTTATGCTTCCTCTTCAAAATTCATGTAAGCATAATATGCCTCCTCAAAAGACGGGCATTCTGCCAGATTTATGACATCTGCTTCACACGTAAGCATTTCTTCCCTGTTTTTTAAATACTTTACCAGTCCGCCAATACAGCCGTTTCCCACCACGGAAAGCTTTCCCCGAAAAGCCCCCGGTAATAATCCGGTATCAAAAAAATCCTCCTGATTACAAAATTCACCAAGTCCGCCGGCCAGAAAAACCTCAGAAACCTCCGCCGCACTGATTCCGGCGCGTCCAAGCAAAATCTCAATTCCGGCACGGATTGCTCCCTTTGCCAGCTGAAACACCCGGACATCCTCCTGCAACAATCCACGAAAGCCTTCCTCAAAATAGGGTTCCGAAAGCAATCCGTATTTGTCCATTTGCTCTTCCTTCCTTGCCTCGGCAATCAGGCGGAACAAATCGGCTGCATACGAAAACCTTCCTCCTTCAAATGCAGTTCCCATTGCTGCAGAGGTTGCATAAATACGTCCGTCATGCAATAGCAGAAGCTCACCATTCGTTCCGAAATCTGCAAGAAAGCAGGTTTTTTGCTTTTTTTGTCCAAAAAAATCCAGATAATATGCCCCTGCAAACAAATCCGCACCAACAAAGGCCGAAAAGCAGGGTAAAATTACTACACTTCCCTCCAGTCCCTGCTGCACACCAAACAATTCCGTAAAGCCGGTTTTCACACCCTCCGTGCGAAACGGTACAAAGGGTGCCTTTGCCAGTCCCTCTACCGGATATCCCAAAAGCAAATGCAGCATCACGGTATTTCCTGCAATCCCAAAGCGGACCGGACGCCCGCTGCCATACGTCTTTTCCGCCCTTTTCAGCACAAAAAGGAAGCCTTTTACCAAGGCCTCCTTCAGTATCTTTGTTAACTCCGTATCATCCTTCCCGCAGGCATAGTCCACCCGTCCGATCACGTCAGCTGCATACCTTCTCTGAGGATTCACACAGCCATACGAGGAAAGTACATTTCCATGCTCATCCGTACAGACGAACGCAAGTGTGGTTGTACCAATGTCCGCTGCCAGCAGATACTCCTGCGGGACGGAGCTCTCAGTCTCCGCGTTATCCCGGTTTACAAAGCCGGTAAGTCCCACATACTGTGCATTTTTCGAAGCAGAAACACAATCCACACAGCCTCGTTCGCCACGACACGCTCCACAATACCGGTTTTTCATTCCTTACCGCCTTTCTTTACCGATTAATGACAACAGCCACCGCAGCTGCCACAGCCTTCCTCGGAATGGGAACTACAGGTTGCCTCATCACGGCTCCCCAGCACACCTTCCAGATAATTCTTAACAGCTGCATCCACGCTTCCCGTTACTCCCGGCACAACCAAAACATTATACTCCATCAATGCCTGCATTGCGCCAAATCCGATGCCTCCGCAAATCAGAACCTTAACGCCGTTATCCGCAAGCACCTTTGCCATTGCCTCATGACCGTTTCCATCTGTCTTAAGCTCATTCTGCGCCACTAATATACCATCGCTCATCTGATAGAGCGTAAATTTCTCACAATGTCCAAAATGCTGGAATACCTCACCATCTTCGTCCGTTGTAACCGCAATGGTATAGGTTTCCCCTTCTGCGCCGGTTTTCTCTTCCGGAAGCAGCTGCTTTAATACATTGGTCACATCCGAAAGCCATTCACCGGAAAGCTCCTCGATTTTACCTGCATCAACTGCCTTTGCAATCGCCGGATCAATCGGAAGTCTTCCAAGCACCGGAAGCTCGAACTTCTTTGCAGTTTCCTCAAGATGACTTTCCCCAAACAAATACATCTTCTCACCACAGGCACCACACTGGGCATAGCTGTAGTTTTCCACAAGCCCAAGTACCGGAATGTCCATCTGACGGGCCATATTCACTGCCTTCGCCACTACCATGGATACCAACTCCTGCGGACTGGTTACGATAATAATTCCGTCCACCGGAAGAGACTGAAATACCGTAAGCGGAACATCACCGGTTCCCGGAGGCATATCCACAAACATGTAATCAACATCGCCCCAAACCACCTGGGACCAGAACTGCTTCACCGTTCCGGAAATCACAGGTCCACGCCATACAACCGGAATCTCTTCCTCCTGAAGCAATAAATTCACTGACATCAGCGCAGTTCCCTTTTCAGAATACTCCGGTAAAAGACCAAGCTCATTGCCCTGTGCCTTTCGATGTACACCAAATGCCATCGGAATAGACGGTCCGGTCACATCCGCATCCAAAACAGCGGTCTTATAACCAAGCCGGTTCATCAATACGGCAAGATAAGAGGTTACAAACGACTTACCTACGCCACCCTTTCCGCTTACAACGCCGATTACCTTCTTCACATTGCTGTATGCATTCATCGGTTCAAGAAACTGGGACTTATCCGGCTTTTTCGAGCTGCATTTTGAAGCACAGCTGTTACAGTCGTGAGAGCACGGAATCTCCTGCTCATATCTCTCTTCACTCATTTTATTTCCTCTCTTTCCCTGACGGATTATATAGTTCTGATTATACCCTGTCCGAAAAAAATGTCAAGCAACGGCACTTCTTACTCATAGTCCATGCAGAGACGTACCTCCGCATACGGTCTGACATACGTATCTGCCACCGCTACATGCGCAGGATGAGACTGGTATCCCTTTAATGCCTCTTCGCTTTCTAAAATACTGTCTAACATCACATCTGCATTCGAGGATGCCAACGGGTTAATCTCCACCTTAAGACTAACCAGCCCCGGTACAACTCCAACTAAAGCCTCAAGGTTCTTTTTCATCTCTTCCTTAATTTTTTTCTTGTCTGCTTCCGGTGCATCCTTTAATTTCCATAAAATAACATGCTTAACCATTTCTATTCTCCTTTTCTCCACAAAATATTACGAATTACTGATAATGCGGTACATATCCGGTCTTCTGTCACGGAACACTCCCCAGGAAAGGCGGTTCTCTTCAATGGTGTCCAAATCATACTGCCACACCAGCACCGTTTCCTCCTCCCGTCCTGCAGACTGTACCAGCTCACCGGTTTCGTCTGTAAGGAAGGAAGAACCGTAAAAGCAAAGCTCTGAAGAAAGCCCTGCATTTTCCTCGCATGGAAGCACCTTTTCCGAACCGATCCGGTTGGCTGCAATCACAGGCATCAGATTCGCAGCAGCATGGCCCTGCATACAGCGTCTCCAATGTGGCATGCTGTCACTGTTTAGAATCGGTTCAGAACCGATTGCCGTCGGATACAGAATCATTTCTGCACCCAGAATTGCAAGACTTCTTGCGGTTTCCGGGAACCACTGATCCCAGCATATCCCTATGCCGACCTTTCCATACCGGGTGGAAAACACCTGAAAGCCGGTATCTCCCGGAGTAAAGTAAAACTTTTCCTGATAAAAATGATCATCCGGAATATGCGTTTTCCGATAGACTCCAAGCAGCTTTCCATCCGCATCAATACAGGCAACAGAGTTATACAAAACATTTCCGTCACGCTCAAAAAAACTGATTGGAAGCACGACCGAAAGCTCCCTGGCAAGTCGCTGTCCCATACGAACAGCAGGATTTTCTCCGGTCGGAAGCGCATATTTGTAAAAAGCATATTGCCTCTGCTGGCAAAAATACTCACGCTCGAAAAGCTCCGGGAGCAGAATTACCTGAGCACCCTTTGCCGCTGCCTCGCGGACCATTTTCTCTGCCTTCTCCAAATTTTCTTCTACAATCGTACTACACCTCATCTGAATTGCAGCGACTGATACTTTTCTCATTTTTCTCTCCTTTTCAAAACTCTGACAGACATATGCTACCACAGACCGCAGCTTTTACCTGGTTCGTCCAAGCGGAATCTGTTGTGTAATACAGTGGATGTTTCCACCGCCAAGCAGTATTGCTCTTGCAGGAATCGGAAGTACCTCACGCTCCGGACAAAGCTTACGTAAAATGCTCTCTGCTCTCTTGTCACTTTCTTCATTTTCTCCACCAAACGCAGGCATTAAAACTGCATCATTCGAGAAATAAAAATTTACATAAGACGCCGCAAGACGCTCTCCGGCCTCTCTGGTATCCTCTCCCTCTTCAAACGAATAACCGCAAAGCTCTTCTTCCTTTACACATACCGGATACTCCGGAACCGGAAGCTTATGCACCAAAAGCTTCCGTCCGCAGGCATCGGTTTCCGCTTCCAGCACACGCAGCCCTGCCATGGACATTTCATATTGCGGGTCGTTCACATCCTCCGTCCACGCAAGAACCACTTCCCCCGGGCGTATAAACGCACAGAAATTATCTACATGCTCATCCGTTTCATCGTTATAAATTCCACGCGGCAGCCAGATAACCTTTTTTGCCCCGAGGTACAAAAAAAGCTTTTGTTCTATCTCTTCTTTGGAAAGCTTCGGGTTACGTCCCGGACTCAGCAGACATGCCTCCGTAACAAGTACCGTTCCCTGTCCGTCGGAATGAATGGCTCCTCCTTCCAGCACAAACGGAGCCGCTTCATACATCTCATAGCCCTGTTCCCTTGCAAAAAATTGTGCAAAGGCATTATCCTTTTCCCAGGAAGCATAAAGCCCGTTGTATGCACCGCCCCAGGCATTAAACTCCCAATTAACGGCACGGACCAGCCCTTCCTTATTCTTCACAAAGGTCGGCCCGATATCACGTGCCCAGGCATCCTCCGTTTCCGCACGGAAGAGTCTCACATTCGGAACCTGCGAAAGCAGCTCCTTTGCAGATGCCTCTCCCTTCTCACTTACCGCAACAAAAACCTCCTCGCTACGGGCAATTTTGCGAATAATCTCCGCGAACGCCTTTCTGGCCTCCCTTGCCTCATACGGCCAGGAGCCGGGGCGTTCCGGCCATACCATAAGGCAGCCGCGCTGCGGCTCAAACTCCCCCGGCATAAAAAACCCGTCCGAAAGAGGTGTTGTATTTTGTAACATAGTTCCTCCTTTATCCCCTATGACAGCCTTCCTTTAAAATCCTCATAGCCAAACCGGCGGACAAGCTCCACACTTCCGTCCTCATGCAAAACAGAAATATCCGGCAGCGGAATTCCGTTAAACGTATTATTCTTCACCATAGAATAGATTGCCATATCCTCAAAAACAAGCTTGTCTCCTATATTGATTTCCCGGTCAAAGCTGTAATCTCCAATCACATCCCCGGCAAGACAGGTAAGGGAAGACAGACGGTACGTATATTTCTTCTCCCCTGCCTCTTTGGCATCCCGTAGCGGCGGACGATACGGCATCTCAAGCACGTCCGGCATATGACAGGCTGCGGAGGCATCTAAAATCAATATTTCCATGCCGTTTTTTACTTTATCACACACCTCCGTCACCAGATAGCCCGCATTTAACGCTACAGCCTCTCCCGGCTCCAGATACACCTCCACATGATATTTCTCACGGATGCTTCTAATCAAATCTACCAGCGTAGCCACATCATAATCCGGGCGGGTAATGTGATGACCGCCCCCAAGATTCAGCCATTTTACCTTGTGAAGAAGCTCACCGAACTGCTCCTCTACCGCATGAAACGTTGTAACCAGTGCATCGGAATTCTGCTCACAAAGCGTATGCACATGAAGTCCCTCAATGCCACCCTCACCAAACAATACATCCCCGCGAAACTCCTCCTTTGTCACTCCAAGCCTGGAGCCGGGTGCGCATGGGTCATAAATTGCATGCCCCTCCTGCGTAGAGCACATCGGATTGATTCGTATTCCAACGCTGACATTCTTACAAATCTGTTTATATTTTTCATATTGTGCAAAGGAATTGAAGATGATATGGTCACAAATCGTAACCAGCTCCTTCATGTGTGCTTCCTTATAGGCCGGTGCATACACATGATTTTCCTTTCCCATCTCTTCTTTTCCGAGTCTTGCTTCAAACAAACCGCTGGCGGTAGTGCCGCTGATATATTTTCCTATCAGCGGATACAGCCGGAACATGGAAAATGCCTTCTGCGCCAGTAAAATATGTGCACCGCTTCGTTCCTCCACCTGATGAAGAAGCTCCAGATTCTGCACAAGCTTAGCCTCATCCACAACATAACACGGGGTTTCGATTTTCTCAAACATTCGCTATTTCCTCACTGGTAACCAAACTTTTCCTTTTCGACAAAGAAACACGGGCGGTCAGAAATCGGCCGCCCCGGTAAAACTCATCCTTTTATTCCACTATTTTCGGATTCTCGTCTACCACCCACGGAAGACCAAATTCGTTTAACATTGCCATAAACGGATCCGGATCGAACTCCTCAACCGTATATACACCGTCCCGATCCCATTTCTTACTTGCAATCAACGCCGCACCTATCATAGCAGGCACACCGGTTGTATAAGAGATTGCCTGAGAACCTACCTCGCGGTAGCACTCCTGATGATCACATACATTGTAAATGTAAATCGTCTTCTCTTTTCCATCCTTTTTACCGGTAAAAATGCATCCGATATTGGTCTTTCCGACCGTTCTCGGTCCCAGAGACGCCGGGTCCGGAAGCAGTGCCTTTAAGAACTGAATCGGAACAATCTCTTTTCCTTCAAATTGAATCGGAGAAGTTGAAAGCATTCCAACGTTTTCCAGACATTTCATATGCGTCAGGTAGCTCTGTCCGAAGGTCATAAAGAAACGGATTCTCTTTACGCCCGGAATATTTTTTGCCAGAGATTCGATTTCCTCATGGTGAAGTAAGTACATATCCTTCCTGCCCACCCCAGGGAAATCATACTCCCGCTTGATTTCCATCGGTTTTGTTTCAACCCAGTGACCGTTTTCCCAGTAAGAACCATTTGCGGAAACCTCACGAAGATTAATCTCCGGATTGAAGTTTGTTGCAAACGGGTAACCGTGGTCACCACCGTTGCAATCCAAAATATCAATGGTCTCAATTTCATCAAAATAGTGCTTCAGGGCATATGCAGTAAACACACTCGTTACACCCGGGTCAAAGCCACTGCCCAAAAGCGCGGTAATTCCGGCCTCCTTAAATTTCTCCTGATAAGCCCACTGCCAGGAATAATCGAAGTATGCGGTAAAGCCCTGCTCCCTGCAGCGCTTCTCATAAACCGCACGCCAAGCCGGATCGTCCGTATCCTCCGGCTCATAATTTGCAGTGTCAATGTAGTCAACCTTGCACGCAAGGCAGGCATCCATAATCGTAAGGTCCTGGTACGGAAGCGCTACGTTTAAAACTGCGTCCGGCTGATAGGAGCGAATCAGGTCAATCAGCTCTTCCCTGCTGTCAGCATCTACCTTAGCCGTCGTAATCACGGTCTTTGTCGTACCGGCAAGCTTCTCCTTTAATGCATCGCACTTGGACTTCGTTCTGCTGGCAATACAAATCTCCGTAAATATGTCACTGTTCTGGCAGCACTTGTGAATTGCCACCCCTGCGACTCCACCACAACCGATAATTAATAATCTGCTCATATTCTCCTCCTATATTCCCGGGGTAGTCCCACCGTTTATTTCTATCACGCCTAACGAGCCTCTTCCTCTTCCAGCATATCCTCCACATACTTCGGAAGCATAAATGCCCCACGGTGAAGATTTGTCGTATAATACCACGTTTTTATTCCGCGCCTGTTCCACCGCTCCGCATCAAAATCCGTCAACGGATGATATTTCTTTGAAACAAATCCAAACAACCAGTAGCCTGACGAGCAGGTCGGAATGTGTGCCTGATAGACACGGCTGATTGGGAAGCTGTGACTTGCCTTCCGGTGCATAGCACGACAGGTATCCTCATCCTCATCATAGAACGGACTTCCATGCTGGTACACCATGATTCCGTCATCTCGAAGCGCACGGTAACAGTTTCCGTAAAATTCCTTTGTAAACAGTCCTGCCGTATGCCCAAGCGGATCTATCGCATCATTGATAATCAAATCATAAACCCCATGTTTATCACGTAAAAAGCGCAATCCGTCACGGTTGTAAACCGTGACACGCGGGTCCTCAAGTCCTTTTGCATTGTCAGGGAAAAATTCCTTACACGCCGAAACAAACACCTCATCCGGCTCAACCACATCAATCTGCTTGATTTCCTCATAATACGACAGCTCACGGGCAACACCGCCGTCACCTCCGCCGATTACGAGCACCTTCTCCACATTCGGATGTACTGCCATCGGAACATGCACAATCATTTCATCGTAGGTAAACTCATCCTTTTCCGAAAAAACAATGCTTCCGTCCGAGCTGATGAAACGTCCAAATTCCTCAGATTCAAAAACATCGATACGCTGAAAATCCGTCTGCTGACCAAACAATTGTTTTTCTATTTTTACCGAAACCTTAACACGCTCTGTATGATAATCCGAAAACCAAAGCTCCACTTTCGTATCCCCCTGCTTTATTATTGTTCAAATACCTGAAGATAATTCATATACGGGTCCTGCGTTCCCTGCATGGAACAGCCCTTTTCCTTTGCATACAGGATATACTCAATAATCTGTGCAGTAATCAGCTCACCCGGTGCAAGAATCGGAATTCCCGGCGGGTAACACATAACAAATTCACCGCAAATCTTCCCTGCAGTCTTCTCAAGCGGTACTGCAGTCTTATCAGAATAAAACGCCTTCTGCGGTGAAACCAGCACCTGCGGTGCAATATATTCCGTCACCATCATCTGGGAGGGATCCTTCGAATACAAACGCTTGATATCCGCAAGCGCACCCACCAGCCGTTCAATGTCCTGAATCCGGTCACCAATGGAAATGTACGCGAGAATATTTGCAATATCACCAAATTCTATCTGAATATCGTATTCATCCCGAAGCAAATCATATACTTCAATTCCGGCCAGACCAATATCTCTCGTATAAATCGAAAGCTTCGTGACATCAAAATCGAAGATGCTCTTTTTGTTAATCATCTCTGCACCATATGCGTAATACCCGCCAACGGAGTTTATCTCCGCACGCGCATATTCTGCCATCTCTCTTACCTTTGCGAAGGACTCCTCCCCGCGGAGGGCAAGATTTCTTCTGGAAATATCGAGGCTGGAAAGCAGAAGATATGATGCACTGGTCGTCTGTGTAAGATTGATAATCTGGCTGACATACTCCCAGTTTACCGTCTTGTTAACCAAAAGCAACGAGCTCTGTGTCAGACTTCCACCGGATTTGTGCATAGAAACCGAGGCCATATCCGCGCCTGCCTCCATCGCATTGACCGGAAGGTCCTTTCCAAAATATAAATGCGTTCCGTGTGCTTCATCCACAAGAACAAGCATATTGTGTTCATGTGCAAGCTTAACAATTCCACGAAGATCCGAACAGATACCATAATAGGTCGGGTTGTTCACCAAAACACATACTGCATCCGGATTCTCACGGATTGCGCGCTCAAGCTCCGGCAATTCCATTCCCAGGGAAATACCAAGCTTTTTATCTACCTCCGGATTTACATACACCGGGATTGCACCACACAAAACAAGCGCATTGATTACACTTTTATGAACGTTTCTCGGCAGGATAATCTTATCCCCTGCACGACAGGCCGTCAAAACCATACTCTGTACTGCTGAGGTTGTTCCGCCTACCATAAAGAAGCAATGATCTGCACCAAATGCTTCTGCTGCAAGCTCCTCCGCCTCCTTAATCACAGACATCGGATGACAAAGATTATCTAACTGCTTCATTGAATTCACATCAATGCTGACACACTTCTCTCCAAGAAGCTCTCTAAGCTCCGGGTTTCCGCGTCCTCGTTTATGTCCCGGTACATCAAACGGGACGATTCTCTGCTTTCTGAACTTTTCAAGCGCTTCGTAAACCGGAGCGTGCTTTTGTGCTTCGAGTCTCATATTAAAAATAATCCTTTCCATATCATCGGACAGAGAATACATTGACAAAAAAGACAGGTGCCCGGCACCTGTCCTGTTCACAATATAGCTTAAATTGTATCTGTATCCACAAATACAAACGCAAAAACTATACTCGAGTTTTACAGCAAATACCTGACTGTTGCTACTCTTATTGACCGTTTCACAAGAAGTGTACCCTAATGATTATAAAGTAATCAACTTATAAAATTTGAGCTTTTAACTCAATCAATAATGTGGCCTTTCGCCACTCGCGGCAGCTGCCCCGCCTGTCCGTATGGGCTTAACCTTAAAAGGTGGGCAATATTTGCATGAATAGTTTTTGCATTCATGTATGGAAAAGTTTAACACAGAACGCCAAAAAATGCAAGCAGTACTTTAAACTGCCCAAAGCCGGTCTGCTTCCGTATAATACTGCACAAGTTCTTCCCTGCAGGAAATGAAGCAACGCCCAAGCTCCTCATCAAAATGCGTTCCGAGTGACTTTTCTATGATGTCAAATGCCTCATCAAAAGACATCTGCTCTTTGTAGCATCTGCGACTGACAAGCGCATCAAATACATCCGCCAGAGCCATAATTCTTGCCTCAACCGGGATTTCTTCTCCCTTCTTTCCGCAAGGATAGCCGGTTCCATCGTAACGTTCGTGATGGTAATGCGCCATGTTAATCGCAATCTTTAAAAACTCCTTGTCATCCGTTCCTCCCAGAATCCTCTCGATAATAATCGCACCCTTTTTGGCATGCGTTTTCATCTTATCGTAATCATCCGGGGTAAACCGGCCCGGCTTGTTCAAAACTGCATCCTCTACACCAATCTTTCCCAGGTCGTGCATTGGTGCAGAATTAATCACTCTTTCCAGAAATTCTCCGGAATACTTTCCACCCATTTCCGGACTTCCGAGCTTTTCCGCAAAAATCCGGATAACATCCGATGTTCTGCGGACATGCCCTCCGGTATCCCGGTCACGGCTCTCGATGGTCTCTGCAAGACCAAGCGTAACCCGATGCTGCATGAGCTTCAGATTTACCGTCTTCTGTGCAACCTCCCACTCCAGCCGGTGCGCATAATGATACCGCTCTGTAATGTCTTTCAGAATAAACAGGTCTCCAAGAAAAATCCCTCTTTTTTCAATCCTGTTTTTTGCTACCTCGTATACCTTAGTGGAGCTCTGATATACCCCTTCCGTACAAAGCTTCGCGATTGCTTCCTGCTCCGTCAGCCCCTTATTCCTCTCCCGTACTTCGGCTATCAGCTGCACCGCAATCTCGTTGTGCAGTATCAGCTCCCCGTTTTCTCCGATTGCAATAATACCATCCTCCAGCTGGTCAATAACCGTTTCCTTTACAATTCCAATCGGATCCAGCAGATTATACCGATGCAGGGAAAGACTGAGCAGGATTGTGCATATCAGGTATGCTATTGCCGTCGTATCATATCCTTTGGTTACTCCGCTCAAAAACAGAAGCATCGCGAACACACAGACAAATACCATCACGAAAAATACATGAATCTGCGTTCTCTGCTTTCTGTCCTTTGCCTTTTTTTCCTCCCGGAACAAAACAAATATCATCACAGCCACATACAACAAAATGCCTGCCGTATAGACCAGATAAAAGATGCCCCTTCCCAAAATCAAATGAGGAAATAAGCCCTCTTCCGTAAAATCAATCGACGTATAAAAAAGCGGCAGGGAATCACACAAAAATACAGATGCCGATACAAAAACATGTATTCCGATCAGCACATACTCCTTCCACTTCTTAAAGCTGATACCGAAATACTCCAGTATCACCAGAAACATCATGAGAACAATAAATGGTTTTCCGATATAAAGAAGCTTAACCGACATAATTGCCGTATTCAAATCCTTCGCTTTCATCTCAAACAGGTATCCGACCATGTTTATGAGACCGGAAATACACATAATAAGCAAAAGTGTCTGAATTCTCGTCTTCTGCTGCCTCAAAATAAAAAATATATCAAGAATAAAGAATAAAATCCCGATATACTGTAAAATAAGCAATAACTGATACATGTCCACCTCCATTTCCGGAGACACCTATCCTCCCGTTCCCTTTCCTTTCATGATAGCCCATTTTTCTGATTTTGTAAAGCGAAGCCAATGCATTCTTCGCTATTATCCCCATTTTTTCCCTATTTTAATGCTACGGAAGTTCGTCCTAGCCCTGTCACGCAAAACAGCACCGCCCAAAGGCGATGCTGTCTGAATTTCATTATTTGCTTTCTGCTTCCTTCTTCGCTGTAGACTTTACGAAGAACATACTAATCAGTAAGGAAACAATATAAAGAACAATGGTGACGTAAAGTACCGTCTGGTATCCGACCGGATTAACCTTAATCATCTCACCATGATACTCGATTTCCTGAAGCTTATCCTGTCCGAAATGATTTACAATCCAAGTCGCCATCTGGTTACCGGTAAGACCTGCAATTGCCCATGCAGAAAGGGTAAGACCATGAATTGCACTGATGTTACCCATTCCGTAGTGGTCGGAAAGGAGCGTCGGTACGTTTGAGAAACCACCGCCGTAGCCTGCGTTAACAACAAAAATAAGTGCCAGTACAAAAATAACCAAAAGTGTATTTCCCTTTGCATTTACGATACCCTGCGTTACAATTACAATCGCAGTAAATGCAATGGAAAGGATAAAGATTAATTTGTAAATTGTATTTCTATCCTTCATCTTGTCTGCCCATGCAGAGAAGCCAAGACGTCCGCCTGCATTAAATACTGCGGAAACGGTAGAAATAATTCCGACTGCGCCTGCAAGTCCGATACACTTTACGATGGACTTTTCCTGGGAAATCAATGCCAGACCGCAGGTAATGTTTAAATAAAACATTAACCAGATACCAACGTAGTTCAGAATCGGCTTGGACTTAATTACATCGAAGGTACCCTTACCCTTTTCCTTCTTTGCCGGCTCATGCCAGCCTTCCGGCTTCTTCAGTAAAAGATGTCCGATGAACATCATGATAAAGTAAACAACAGCAAGAATCCAGAACATCTTATAAATCTCACCGTTCTTGTTGTCTCCGAGAAGTCCCTGCATAATCGGGGAAGCAATTGCCTTTGCAGCGCCGAAGCCGGCTACCGCAAGTCCGGTTGCAAGTCCCTTACGATCACTGAACCAGAGCATTAAGGTCTTTACCGGGGAAAGTTATCCGGTACCAAGGCCGATTCCCATAATCAGACCGTAGCAAACGTAAATACCAACGAGAGCCAACACGCTCTTCTGGTGAATTCCTCCGTAATAAATAAAGAAACCCGTACCTGCCATACCACCGGCAAAACAAATCGTCGCAATCAGGGAAGACTTATGTATGTCTTTCTCAACTACGTTTCCAAGGAATGCTGCCGACATTCCGAGGAAGAAAATTGCAAAACTGAATGCCCACTCAGTAGCACTCTTCGACCATCCGATATAGTTACCGATCTCTTCGCTAAAGATCGACCATCAGTATACGGTACCGATACTGCAGTGGAGTAACAATGCCGGAATCGCTGCGCGGATCCACTTATTTGTTCTCCATCCGCCCTTTTTCTGATTCTCGCTCATACTACTATCCTCTTTTTTTCAAATTATGCCAAAAGCACGTGTATATTATAGCACAAATTCAAGATAATACAAGCTCTTTCGACATTTTTCCCGTTATCAGCGTTCCTCCATGACACTCATATAAGCCGGACGTATGATTTTATTTGTGCAGATAAGCTCTTCAACCCGATGAGCACTCCAACCCACAATACGTGCAATTGCAAAAATTGCGGTGTAAAGCTCCTTCGGAATATTCAGCATATCATAAACAAAACCGCTGTAAAAGTCAATATTCGGGCTGACTCCCTTATATATCTTTCTCTTCTGTGCGATTACCTGCGGAGCCAGCTCCTCAATGTTCTCATAAAGCTGCATGTCTGACAGCCGGTTCTTCTCCACTGCAAGTTTTTTCACATAGCCCTTAAAAACTCTCTCACGCGGGTCAGATAAGGAATAAATCGCATGTCCCATTCCATAAACCAGCCCCTTCCGGTCAAAAGCCTCCTTATCGACAATTTTTTCCAGATAAGCGCGGATTTCGTCCTTATCCGCGTAGTCCTTCACATGCTCACGGATATCCTCCATCATCTCCATGACCTTTATGTTCGCTCCCCCGTGCTTTGGACCCTTCAGGGAAGACATTGCCGCTGCAATCGTGGAATACGTATCCGAGCCGGAGGACGTCACGACACGCGTTGTAAAGGTG
Source organism: uncultured Clostridia bacterium (assembly GCA_945622055.1). Classification (GTDB taxonomy): domain Bacteria; phylum Bacillota; class Clostridia; order Lachnospirales; family Lachnospiraceae; genus SIG307. The sequence continues at coordinate 1,781 of CALZBV010000001.1, read as the reverse complement.
GAGTTATTTCCTCCCCCATGCTCCATATGCAGAATAAGGGCCGTATCCAGCGTCTTTGCCTCAACCCCGGTAAACCTCTTATCCGGACGGAGCAGCATAAGAAGGTTCTCTGCCGTGGAAAGAGTCGGATCCGGATGATGAATAAACATACTCTCCTGCTTTTCATAATGGTTATAAGCATTAAAGCCGTATACCGCCAGAAGCGGAAACTCGCTGATTAGCTGGATACTCTGTCGCAGAACATTGGAAATCCCCGTATCCTTCGCTTTTTCATCATAAGAAGCAAGCGTAAGTATGCTTCTTGTCATTGAATTCATAATATCTTCCGACGGAGCCTTCATAATCACATCCCTGGTAAAATTTGTCGGCAATGTTCTGCTGCTTCCAATCAGCCGGGCAAAATTTTTACACTCATTTTCCTCCGGCAATTCTCCCAGTAAAAGCAGATAGGCTATTTTCTCGAACCCAAGCTCCTCCGCTCCGAGTGCCTGAATCAAATCCTGAACCTGATATCCTCTGTACCATAATTTTCCATCTGCCGGAACCTTTTTCCCGTTTACGACCTCGGAAGAGGTAATTTTCGAGATATTCGTAAGGCCTGTAAGAACTCCGTTTCCGTTTTCGTCACGAAGTCCAAGATTTACACCGTATTCCTCATACAGTCTGGCGGAAATACTATCGTTTTTGATACACAGCTTCTGTGCCTCCCTTGTAAACTCATTCAACTGTTTCATCATCTACTAACCCCATTTCTTCCATTTCCGATTCCATATAGGTTTCCAGCTGCTTCATCAGATTTAACAGCTGTACCAGATTGTCCTCACCAAATTTTTCAATTACCTTTTCGTAAAACTCTTTTATCATTTTCTCCTGCTGAAGAAACAACTGCCGTCCGCTTTCCGTAATGGTCACATAGGTTCCTTCACTTCCGTTTCCGTCATGCACCCATTTTACGAGTCCTCTATCCTTGAGCCCGCTGATCATTTTTGATGCCTGACGGATTGTAATCTGCATTTTGTCCGAAATATCCGTCAGATAGGTTCTGCCGTCATAAATATCCCCCGACTCCTCTGTACCCATGATAATCCTCATCGCAATATAATCCGGTACATTTAAAGCCTTACTGACCTGAACCTTGTTAAACAGATACCTTCTTGTCGTTAACTCATTTCCGAGCTTTAATGCATCCATTTTTTCCCTGTTCCCTTTCATCGTAACACCCTTCCTTCCCTTACTGTATTCGCTGTTAAAAACAAACAGGGATGCCCGTATGCTCAGAAGTTCTCTACGCTCATCCCTGTGCTTTTCTATCTGTTGCTTTTATGCTCTTTCGTCTATGGGGCCAATCATACCTCCTCCCGCATAGATTCAGTTTACCACATTTTACCGGCTTCGGCAACCCGTAGAAAAAATTTAATCTATTTTAGATTTTCTTAACACAACTTATTTCACCAAAACAAACACCGCAAGTCCTACGGTAACGATTAGTCCGACCATCCAGATTTTAATAAGCACCGGTGCTACCGTATCCTTGCTCTTAAAAATAATACGTCCTGTGAAAAACAACACCAGCACCATAAGTACGTCAAACAGCTTTAACAGGGCAAACAGGATATAATTCAGGTTCATACAGCCGGTCATTCCAAACGGAAATCGGATTTCCTCAAGTACGGACAAGCGGTTTTGCAGTTCTTTTTCTGTCTTAAAATCGGAAACCTTTTTCACCTATAATGGTCTCATAAATTAAGACACTTTTTTGGACAGATTTTAATGAATCTGAT